>CAYMGT010000008.1:0-6541 GCA_964390115.1 uncultured Gammaproteobacteria bacterium | reverse complement strand
TTTTTATTCTAAGAAAATATAAAGAATCCAGAAAAGGCTACTAAGAAGCCAATAATAGCGCCAATTAAAACTTGTAAGGGGGTGTGTCCAATTCTCTCAAGGAGAATAGGATATTTTTCATCTAGAAATTTATCTTCATTTAAATCTTTAACTAAAATATTGAGGATTTTTCCATGGCTACCTAAATAGGTTCTAAGACCAATAGCATCGGTCATAACTATTAAAGAAAGAACTATGCTAACAGCAAAGACAGGCGAACTTATGCCTTCATGTAAAGCTACTATAGTAGATAAAGAAACTACAGCAGCACTATGACCTGAGGGCATTCCAGAATAGGAAAAGAACTTTCTTAATTTAAATTTTCTATGATCTGTAAATTGTTTAATGGTTTGAGCTATTATTACTGAAATAATAGGAACAAAGAGTATTAAGTACATATTTTTATATATCTAAATTTTCAACTTTTTTAGCTTGAGTTTGAATAAAATGTTTTCTAGGTGCTACATCTCCGCCCATAAGCATGTCAAAAACTTGATCAGCTTTAGCGGCGTCTTCTACAGTAACTTGTTTTAATATTCTTTTTTCTGGATCCATTGTAGTTTCCCAGAGTTGGTCAGGGTTCATTTCACCTAAACCTTTGTATCTTTGTACATTTATCTTAGATCCTTTCACTTTTATAACCGCTGAATCTTCTTCATCAGTTTCTTCTGCTATTTCTTCAATTTCATCTTCACTAACATCATCTCCACCAAATTTCTTAATAATTTCAATTTTATCTTCTTCAGTATAGGCATATTCAACTTTATTACCCTTCTTAAGTTGATAAAGCGGTGGTTGGGCGATATATAGGTTGCCGTTAGTTATGAGAGGATTAAAGTGCCTAAAAAACAGGGTCAGAAGAAGGGTTCTAATATGGGAACCATCTACATCCGCATCAGTCATGATAATTATACAGTGATAACGTAATTTTTCAAAATCAAATTGATCATCAATGTTGGTGCCTAAAGCTATAACTAAACTTTTTATTTCATTATTTTCTAACATTTTATCTAGACGAGCTCTTTCAACGTTTAAAATTTTTCCTTTTAGTGGAAGTATGGCTTGATAACGACGATTTCTACCTTGTTTGGCACTGTTATGAACAAATACACCGCTAGCTAAAGCAAAATTATGAGTATTTGGCACTTCAATGTCATAAACATCAATTTTTTTATTTACTTTAACAATCTTTTTAACTTTATGATTATAATTCTTTACTGCTTTAAGCATTGACTCCTGATTTCCTTGAAAAAACCTTTCAGTAAATGTTTCTTTTTTGAGTAAATTATTATTTCTTTTTTTAGTTCTTTCAAAATCATATTTACTTAAATTACCATATTCATCAAGAACATCTCGCATAAATTTTATAGTTCTATCGTAATAAGTTAAGTTGTATGCTTTTTTTCTTTTGTCCCTAAACTCTTTGGTCCACTGTTTTTTTGTTTCTTCAATTCTGAATTTTATCAGTTCTTTATTTTTCCATTGTTGAATACTTTTTTGGGATAAGATCTCTTTAGATTCAGGATGTGATTGAAAAAATTGTTTTATTTTTTTACTTTGTTTTTCTCTATTTGCATCATTACTCCAATATTTTTTTTGAGCTTCATTTAACCTTTGCTTAAGTTTTATTCTATAAAAAGAGTTATTTTCGTAATATTCCAAATATTTATTTTTCATAAACTCTTTGTAATCTTCGTTTTGCCATTGTTTTTTTGCTCTAGCACTTAACTCTTCTCTCATTTCTAACATTTTTTGGCTCATCTTTTTTCTGTACTCGGGTTGTCTTCTTATTTTTCTACATTTTTCCTTTACATCTTCTCTTAAAATAGTTTTTTCAGCCATTTTTGCATGTAATGCTAAGTGTGTATTTTTAGTTAATCTTATAATGTTATCAGGATCATTATTAAGTTTATTGAAATCAATATGATGTTTATGTTCATTATTATTAGCTTTATATTTATTCTTTTTTAAATTATAGTTATCAGCTAATAAATGAGTAAATATCCATTTTTTGCTTTTAGCTTGCCAAACCATTTCATAGCCCTTAATTGTTATTCTTCCTTCTCTTTTAGATAGTTTTTTGTAAAGAGGAGCTAAGCTTATTTTTGAATTTAAATTTTTTGCTTCCACATATGTACCATCTACTAATCTAAACTTATGATCGGGTGTACATACAATTTCTTCATCATTATCTAAAATAACCTTGATTACTTCTACATTCTTTTTTGTTAACCTTGGATTAAGTATTTTTTCGATTACAATTTCGTTATCATTATTCATGCTATAACAATAATTTTGTTTTCCTCTCTTAGATTCTTTTATTATATCTTTAAAAGAAAGATTTCTTCCATCTGCTAAAGAAATTTTTGTATCTCCTGAAAAGCAACCACCAGCCGAATCTCCCTCTACAATATATAATTCTGATTCTTCAGCTTTACGGCTTGAACAATCAGATAATTTTCCAGGAAGGGTAAGACCTTCTAAAGCTCCTTTTCTTAAAATTGTTGCTCTGGCAGTTCTAGCAGCTATTCTAGCTTGAGCGGAAATCAAGCATTTGCCGATTATAGCTTCTGCTTCTTTAGGATGCTCTTCTAGAAATATACCAAAAGTCTCACCAAATATTTGCTCAACATAGCCTTTCATTTCTGCATTACCTAACTTACCTTTAGTTTGTCCTTCAAACTGAGGGTTAGATAATTTTACGCTTATAATTGCTGTTAAGCCTTCTCTAGTATCTTCACCACTTAAATTCTCATCTTTTTCTTTAAGTAAGTTATGAGCTCTAGCATAAGAGTTTAATATTCTAGTTAAAGCAGTTTTGAAACCAATTAAATGAGTTCCACCTTCTGGGTTGTGAATATTATTAGCAAAGCTTAAAACAGTTTCATTATATTCATCATTATACTGCAAGGCAATTTCAACTTTGGCATCCTTAACATCTTTATCGCAATAAAAGATGGAGTTATGTTTAATATTTTTAGTTCTATGAAGTGATTTTACATATGACTTTATACCGCCTTCAAAATAAAACTTATATTCTTTTCGGTGATGATTTTCTCTTTTATCTTTAATGGAAATAGTTATGCCTTTTGTTAAATAGGTTTGTTGCCTTAGTCTGTCTAAAATTTTACCCCAATTAAATTCTAATTCAGTAAAAATACTAGAATCTGGTTTAAATGAAATAGTGGTTCCAGTTTTTTTAGATGGACTAGTGGCTTTAAGTTTAGAGATAGGTTTACCTAGTCTATATTCTTGTTGCCAGATTTTTCCATCGCGATAAACTTCAGCGTGTAAAACTTCACTTAAAGCATTAACCACGGAAACACCTACTCCATGCAGACCACCTGATACTTTGTAGCCACCGCCATCACCAAATTTTCCACCAGCATGTAGTTTAGTTAGCACTGTTTCTAAAGCTGAAACACCTGTTACTCGATGTTTTTCTACTGGTATGCCTCTTCCGTTATCAGTAATAGTTACAAAACCATTAGCCTCAAGGATAATTAAGATTTCATTGGCATAGCCAGCCATTGCTTCATCTATACCATTATCAACAACTTCCCAAATTAAATGATGTAAACCTGTAGATGATGTGGAGCCGATGTACATTCCTGGTCTTTTTCTAACTGGCTCTAAACCCTCCAAGACGGTTATTGCATCAGCGTTATAATTGTTTTTTTTAGTATTTTTATCATTTTTCATAGCTATAAAATAATTATCCCGCTACAGCGAGTTTGCTAGTTTTTAGAATTATTAAGATTTTATCTGTAATTATTTTAACAAATAAAAATGACTTTGGCAATTGCTTTACCTTATGTTTACAAGTCTTTTTTTTCTTAGCTTTTAATGTTATATTATTAAGGTAATATATAATTAACATAAAATATATGGTAAAAATTATTATAACCGGTGGGGCGGGTTTTATTGGTTCTAGTTTAGCTATCAGATTATTAGAAAAAGGTCATCAGGTACTTATAGTAGATAATTTATTTTCTGGGAAAAAAGATTATATCCCCTCAAAAGCTAAATTCTACAACTTAGATATATTAGACAAAAAACTAGCTAAGATTTTTTCTAGTTTCAAACCAGATTATGTTTTTCACTTGGCAGCCCAAATAGATGTTAGAAAGTCAGTTACTGATCCAGTTTTTGATAATGAGATAAATGTTAAAGGTGGTTTAAAGGTATTAGAACAATGTGTAAAAAATAAGGTAAAAAAAATAATTTTCTCTTCTACAGGTGGGGCTATATATGGAGAAGCAAAAACAATACCCACACCTGAAACATATAGCGCTAAACCTTTGTCTCCGTATGGGATTAATAAGTTAAGCTTTGAACATTATCTGCGCTATTACAATCAAATGTTTAATTTGGATTATACAGTTTTACGTTTTGCCAATGTTTATGGCCCTAGACAGTATAAGGGAGGGGAAGCGGGAGTGGTAGCCATTTTTTCACAACAAGCAGTTTTAGGAAATAGTTTAAACTTAAATGGCAATGGCAAACAAACTAGAGATTTTGTGTATATAGATGATGTACTTAAAGCTTTAGAGATGACTTTAGTCAAGAAATATGTAGGTGAGATAAATATTGGCTCAAGCAAGGAAAGTTCTCTTTTACAGATTATACAAGCTTTGAAAGAGGTCAGTTTGAAAAAATTAGAAATTAAAAAAAATCCTCAGGTCAAAGGCGAACAGAAAAGGAGTTGTTTAGATAGTAGCTTAGCTAAAAAGGTTTTAAATTGGCAAGCTGAAATAAGTTTAGTTAAAGGAATAGAATTAACCTATAAGTGGAGCTTAAATAATTTAAATAAACTTTAGATTTTATTTAATTATTATAGACTATAATATAATTATGAGAACAAAAATAGTTATAGCTAATTGGAAAATGAAATTAGAAATACCTGAAAGTGTTCAATTAGCCAAAAAATTAAAGTTAGCTTTTTTAAAAAAACTTTGGCAAGGTCAAGTTATTCTTTGTCCAGATTTTTTAAGTTTACCGACCTGTGGTCAAGCCCTGCTTAAAAGTAAAATAAAATTAGGAGCACAAAATTGTTTTTGGCAAGATAAGGGGTCATACACAGGGGAAGTGTCTATTAATAATTTACGCAATTTAAAAGTTGAGTATGTAATTTTAGGACATTCAGAGAGGCGTCGGTATTTTAAAGAAAGCAATCTTCAGGTTGCCTCTAAGGCCAAGTTAGTTTTAACAAATAATATTACTCCAATTGTTTGCATAGGAGAATCTTTATCTGATTATAGAAATAAGAAAACTTTATTTACCTTAAAAAAACAGTTAAAAGGTTCTTTACAAGGAATTAAATTAAAAACGAAAGAAAAACTGATTATAGCCTATGAGCCAGTTTGGGCAATTGGTAGTGGAAAAAGTTTAGAAGCTAAACAAGTAGCTAAGATTTTAAAGTTTTTAAAAGAAGAAACTAAAAAAATACCAGCTTTGAGTAAAATGATTAGTAGCATTTTTTTCATATACGGAGGTAGTGTCAATTCTCAAAATGTTCAAAATATGGCTACTTTTAAAGATATTCAAGGATTACTTGTCGGATCTGATAGTTTACAAGTTAAAAGTTTTACTAAAATTTGCCAAGATTTTTTAAGTTAATATATTCATTATGATAATTTTAATTCCTCTAATTTTAATATTTTTAAGTTTAACGGCTATACTTGTAATTATAGTTAGAAAGTTTCCCATTTTGGCCTTGCTTGATATTAAGAGTATGCCTGAGGAGAAAGAAGCTAAATTTAAGAAAAAAATAATACAACAAAAATTTGATAGAGATTGGCAAAGTTTAATTGCTAAATTGTCTCAGTATTTTAAGAAACCAGTAAATAATTTTAATAATTTTACTAAGAAAATTAATCAAAATTTGAGAAAAAAAAGAGATAAATATCAGGCTCAGAAAAGATTAAGTTTTGTCAAAAGAGAAAAGAAAATAAATAGAATATTGCAAGATGTTTCAGAGTTTATAAAGAGTGGCAACTACAAAAAAGCAGAGGAAAAATCCATATATATTCTAAGTTTTGATAGTCACAATCAATTTGCCTTTGAAAAATTAGGAGAAATTTACCTTATTATTAAAAAATATCAAGAAGCTAAAGAGACTTTTGAGTTTTTATTAAAACTTTTCCAAGAGAAAGAAAAAAAATCCGAGGAGGCAAATACATATTATCTTTTAGCAGAAATAGCTGAAAAAACTGGAGAATTTGATCAAGCTGTGGAGTCTTTAAATAAAGCTTTAGAAATTCAAAAAAATCAGCCAAAATTTTTAAATAAACTCTTAGAGATATACATAACTTCACGAAGAGAAGCAGAGGCTAAAGAAGTTTACCAGCTTCTTGCGTCAGTAAATCCTGATAATAATAAGCTGGTAGATTGGCAGGAAAAAATTAGACAAATTTCATTTGACAAAGGTGATTTTTAATATAAGATAAGAAGATGATAAAAAAGCCGTTGTAGCTCAGTTGGTAGAGCACTTCCATGGTAA
>CAYMGT010000007.1:0-30950 GCA_964390115.1 uncultured Gammaproteobacteria bacterium | reverse complement strand
TATAATATTTAATTCAATATATTATTATAAACAATTTATTTATTATTGTCAAGAGACAAAGGGTTTTCATTTGACATTCAGCTATGTTTAGTAGTATATTTCTTTGAAATTGCATTTATTGTTGTACATTTTAGGAAGGCAATTAGTTGCATTACTTATATTTTTCTCGAGGAGACTGTTTTTGAAGAAAAATCTATAAAAATACGGAAAATAAAAACTGAAGATTTCTTTTTTAAGTAAAAGTAAATATAGTAAAATTTATCGACTAGCAAACAGATAAGGGCCTGGATTTATTAAGGTGTGAGTCTAATTATATTAAACCCTATTATAAAAAATCTAGGGTTTTTTTATTTCTACACTATTAATTATCCTTTACATTTTTTATTTTTTAAGTTTAACTGATATAATGTAATAAAAATAAATTAAGTTTAATGTTTAATAATTTAAAAAAAGAAAAGGTTAATAAAAGTTTAAGCCTATTAATAATAATTTCTTTGATATTGTTTTTTTTGTTGTATTTTTTTGTTCAATTTAATTTATTTCTAGGCGTGTTAGCTTTTCTCATATTTACAGTATTTATTTTTAGTCTATTTTATCCTTTAAAGGGAGTTTTAATTTTTATAGTTATTAGACCTCTTCTAGATATATTTACTTTTGATGAGGTATTTAGCCTAGGTGGCCTACAGCTTAATTTAGCTTCTCTAGCTGGTATACTAGTAATTTTTTTAGCGATATATATTTCTTTTAAGATTGGTATTAAAAGAATTGAAGAAAAGGGTTTGAATATGAAAATTTTTTGGGTTTGGTTAATGTTTTTATCTATCAGCATTATCTCTTTTTTAGTTAGTATTGATTATATGAGTAGTATAAGAGAGGTAGTTAGATTTTTAAGTATTTTTTCTTTTTTTATTTTAGGCTCTATATTGATAAATTCAGCTTCCAATCTTACTAAAATATTAAAAGCTATTTTAATTTCTGCTTTAATTCCCTCGCTTATTGGTATTTACCACATTATCTATAGTGGGAGTATTTTTGCTGATCAAGAAGGACGTTTAGCTGCTACCTTTGCTCATCCAAATATGCTAGCTTTCTATTTATTTTTTGTTATTGCTATTGCTCTATTTATTTTTCTTTATGGTTTTAAAAAAAATATTCTTAGTTACTTTTATGCTTTTTTAGGTTTATTATTTTTTGTGCCTTTAGTAGCTACTTATACGCGAGGGGCCTGGTTGGCTTTAATATTATTTTTAATTGTAATAGGTGTTTTTAAGTTTAGAAAAATTTTAATAATTTCAATTTTATTTTTCATTTTAATTTATGCCAGTGTTTCATCTTTGCAGTCTAGAGTTAATAATTCCTTTGAAGTCAATGATTATGATTCATCTATTTCTTGGCGTTTAGAGCTTTACAAAGATTTGTGGAAATATTCTCAAGACAGACCGTGGCTGGGTTATGGTTTGGATAATGCTAGTTTAGTTATAGCTGCTAACAGGGATCCACATCTTGGCTCAATTGAACCTCATAATGATTATCTTAAAGTTCTTTTAGAAACAGGATATATTGGCTTATCTATTTATTTAATATTTTTAATTACTTTAATATTAGAGTTATTTAAAAAACATAAACTAGATCAACCTATTCGTATTAAGTATTTTAATTTTTTCTTAATAGCTATTGTTATATCACTATCAGTTACTAGTCTAGGAGATAATATTTTAAATGACACAGCTTTGCAATGGTCTCTTTGGTTAGTTCTAGGAGCCTTTCTTAGTTTAAATAATCATACTAATAATTTTCTAGAAAAATAATAATAATAAGTTCTGTATTGTATTTATTAATAAAAAAAGCCGGTTTTAATTTTCCGGCTTTATATTATTCTATTGGATCAGGTTTTTGTTTTAATATTGATCCTTCAATTTTTATAATTTTATCGTTCTTGTAAAGAATGATCTTATATAAAATTGAGCTGTATTTATCATCTCCTGAAATGATGGTGATGTAACCTTTTTCAAACTGACGATTATACGTCTTTCGATTGAATTTAGTCGTAGCCTCGCTTACCGCCTTACCAAAGTCTTTAGGGTCGAGATAATAATCGCGCCAGATATCTTGCTGTCCTACGGATAAGTACACTGGCTTATCAAGTAGCATAGCTGAGGCAAAAGCTAGGTAGTAGTGATTTGTATCGACAACGTTGAATATTACTGCAGTATCTATTTCTAGAGCGTTCTGCATATTTTGATTGTAATTTTCAAAGTCATGAGTTAAATATATATCAGGAAAATTTTCAAACATTTTTCCATGAGTATATTCAGGTAAAAAATTTTTACCTTTATTACCCATAATTATGTAGTTAGGCTTATTCTTTAAAATCATTTTAAGCCTTTCACTTAGACCTGTTTGCCAAAATTTGGAAATTTGTTTTTGTTTATCGGCTTTATCGTCGCAGTCAATGTCTACCCCTTGTTTTTCGTTTTTTAAGGCTAACCATTCTACTGTTTCAAAATTATCCTCAAAAACTCCATCCCAAATACTATCTTTTAATACCCAATCTAGGTGCATTTGAGTTATAAATTCCCAGTATTGCATTTTTTTATCAAAATAACTAACATAGAAACTCTCACTTTTACTACTCAAGTTGAGCATGAGCTGTCTTTCGTCAAAGCGTATAATTTCTCTTTTATAATTCTTTAACCACCATTTATTGGTAGTGGATAAGTATTTATATATTGTTGAAGCAAAGGGTCTGTCTTTATAAAGACTTAAATGTTCAGAATCAAAAATTTCCATAGAGTTAAAGTAGCAAAGTATAATTATATTAGGATTAATTTCTTTTAATTTATACATAGCTTCTTTATTGTTGAAAATATTTTCGTTATCTAAAATAACTAAATCATATTTTGCTATTTCTTCAACTTTATTTTTTGAGATTTTTGGCCATAACCAGTAATTGGCATAACGCACTTTTTGCGCTTGAGAACTTAGACTAATAAGTAGCAGGCTTATAAATAAAATTTTAAATTTATTTTTCATCGTTTTGTATTTTATTGTTAACGTTCAAGATAATTATTGTATTGTAGGAAATATTTGCTTATAAGTCAATAATTAAAGCTTAATTTTTAATTTACCTTGTAAAAATAGTCATTATTATATATTATAACTATATAATTATTAATAAAAACACTATGTCTTATCAAGAGATTAAAGATTTTTATCGGAGTACTGATAAGTATCTCGGTAAAGAATTGTGTCTTAGAGCTTGGGTTAAAACCATAAGAAGCTCTAAAGAGTTTGGTTTTATGGAAATAAATGATGGTACTTTTTTTAAAGGACTGCAAGTAGTTTTTAATAATAATTTATCTAATTTTTCTATCCTTGAAAAATTAAACATTGGTTCTTCAATAGAGGTGTCAGGTATTTTAGTTAAATCTCCTGCAGCCGGACAAGAATTTGAATTAAAAGCTGAAGCAATTGAGATCATTCAGGAAGCCAAAGAAGACTATCCTTTGCAAAAAAAAAGGCATAGTTTTGAGTTTTTACGAACAATTTCTCATTTACGTTCAAGGAGCAATACTTTTTCCGCAGTGTTTAGGTTGAGGTCAGTTCTTAGTCAAGCTGTTCATGAGTTTTTTAAAGCAGAGGGTTTTTCTTATGTTCATACTCCAATTATATCCAGTAGTGATGCTGAGGGGGCAGGTGAGATGTTTAATATAAATACCTTTGATTTAAATAAAGAGTTACCTAAAAAAGAAAATGGTGAGATAGACTATAGCCAAGATTTTTTTGGCAAGAAGACGGGCTTGACTGTTAGTGGACAATTAGAAGCAGAGGCTTTAATTTTTGGATTAAATAAAGTATACACATTTGGTCCTACTTTTAGAGCTGAAAATTCTAATACGACTCGACATGCTTCTGAATTTTGGATGATTGAGCCGGAGATGGCTTTTGCTGATTTGAAAGTTGATATGACTTTGGCGGAAAAAATGATTAAATATTTAATAAACTCTGCCTTTAAGGAATTGCCAGAAGAAATGGAATTTTTTAATAAGTTTATTGACAGTGGTATAAAAGAACGTTTAGAAAATATTGTTAGTTCGGATTTTGCTAAATTAACCTATAGTGAAGCAATAGATCAGTTAAAGAAAAGTGGAGAAAAGTTTAATTATCCAGTAGAGTGGGGAATTGATCTGCAAACTGAACACGAAAGATATATTACTGAAAAGATTTTTAAAAAGCCAGTTTTTGTAAGTAATTATCCTAAGGATATAAAAGCCTTTTATATGAGGCAAAATGATGATGGTAAAACTGTGGCGGCTATGGATTTATTAGTTCCAGGAATCGGTGAGATTATCGGGGGAAGTCAAAGAGAAGAGCGTTATGATATTTTAGTGCAAAGAATTAAAGAAATGGGTTTAAAGGAAGAAGATTATCGATGGTATCTAGATTTACGTAAGTATGGTTCAGTTAAGCATGCTGGTTTTGGTTTAGGCTTTGAAAGACTCATAATGTATATCTCCGGCATGGTTAATATCAGAGATGTAATTCCGTTTGCCCGTACTCCTAAAAATGCAGAGTTTTAGAATTTATATAAAACTATAGGGATCCTAAAAATAAGCAGTTTTAAATGACTGCTTATTTTTATTAAATTTTATTACGATTTATGCTAAAATATAAAATAGATAATTTTTTAAATTAATTATGAATAAAAAGTATTATTTTTTCTTTTCTTTCTTCTTGATATTTTTCATATTTTTAACTCCAACAGTTTTAGCTAATTTTGATGATTTTGATAATGATGGTATTAAAAATATTGATGAAGAAGAAATTTATTTTACTGATCCTAATAATGGGGATACTGATGGTGACGGCTATAGTGACTGGCAAGAGTTAAATTCTGGATTTTCACCTCACAATCCTCTAAAAGTCAGTTTAAAAGATAATGATCAAGACAATGATGGTTTAAGTGATTATTTTGAACTAAGATTTAACACTAATTTACTTAAGCCTGACACAGATGGTGATGGTTACTTAGATGGAGAAGAAATAGATAATGCTTATAATCCGCTAAGTGATAGTTTACTACGTTTAGAGAAAAGGATAGAAATTGATTTAAAGCAACAAGAACTTAGTTATTTTCTTAAAGGAGTAAAATTAAATTCTTTTTTAGTTTCTTCAGGTAAAAATAATAGTACACCTAGAGGCACGCATTATGTTTTAAATAAAATTGAAAAAGCTTGGTCATCTTCTTATGGTCTGTGGATGCCTTATTGGATGGGGTTAGGTAATGGTCGTTATGGAATTCATGAATTACCATATTGGCCAAATGGTTATAGAGAAGGGGAGGATCACTTAGGTACGCCGGTGTCTCATGGTTGTATTAGGTTAGGGATTGGTTCAGCAAAAACTGTTTATGATTGGGTTGAAGTTGGCACTAAGGTGATTATTTTTTAAAATAGTTTATAACTAAATCTATATTTTTTTGATTTTTTAAGGTTGTTTCTATTTCCGTTTCTTGTTGTTTTATAATTTCCTGCAAGTAATTATCAGTATTAGAAAAGTCAGTTTTTTTAATAATAAGTTTAGATTTTTGATTTTCTTTTTGAGCTAGAAATATTATATTTTTTTGGCTTAAACTTAGCAGATTCTTTAGCTTATCTATATTTTTAATTTCTTTGTTACTTATTTGTAAACAAAAATTAATAGCTATATTTAAACGATTAGCTTTAAAATCCTCTTCCACGTCATGAAGGTCGTCTTGTATTTGTCTGATAAGTAGTATTGAAGAAAAAAGACTAATAACATTATCCAGATAAGCTGTATTTTTATTTTCTTTACAACTCAAATACAGTGTGGGCAGACAATGAGCTAAAGATTTAAAACGGCTAGAGTTTAGATGATTGTGAAGCGACGGACAACTTATTTTAGTAAATTTTTTTATTTGCTGTATATTGTTAATTTCCCAGTCGTTAGCTTCTTCCATAAGAAAAAAGACTTTACTTAGACTTGTATGCCAGTTGCTTGGTTTATCTAAGCTATAGTACTTTTTTAAGGCTAAAGAGAACAATATATTAGCCATAGGTAAATTAGAAACTTTTTTATCATCAAGAACTTTGTCATAAAAACTGTAAGCTAGCCAGATATAAATATTGGCTAAAGCTAGGTTTACGTTTTCCTTTAAGCTGAGAACTTTATTTTTATCTAGTAGATATGATTGTAAATATATTTCTTCCCATAGTTCAGAGTTTTGTAGTTTTATTAAAACAGACATAATCTTTTCCGACCAGTTTGTAGGAAAATTTTCAAATTTTAAAGCCTTATTAATTTCTTGATTTATTTTATTTTTCATTTTTAATCATTTTTTTTGAAATATTAAACTGGGCTAAAGTTCCTTTTCCCCACTTACCGTGTAGTTTTAGATTACCTTCAAAACAGTGGCGGGCTATGTGCAGGGAGCTGTAGAGACCAATTCCTATGCCTTTTTTCTTGGCCATTTTTGTGGTAAAAAATGGTTCAAAAATTTTGTGCTGATTTTTACTTTTAATTCCTTGACCAAAATCTTTCACTTCAATAATTAAATAGTTAGTGTTTAAAATTGTTTTTATAATAATTATTTTTTTTTCTTTATCAATATCTAAATAAGAATCAATAGCATTAGAGATTAAATTTAAAATTACTTGGTTGAATTTTATTTTTAGTCCGAATAGATAAATTTTCTTATTTTTATCTAAAAGTTTAATTTCTATTTTATTTATTCTTGCCTTATAGTCCAATATCTCGATACAATCGAATATCTCCTGATTAATATTAAAAGTTTCCAGCTTATCTTCATGTTGAATTTGTTTTTTAATATTGTTCATAAAATCACTCATTTTATTAGCTGCTACAAGAGCTTGTTTAAGACAATCCGGGTTTTTGTTCAAACTATTAGTCTTTATTTGTTCTAAATTTAAAGACACTGCAGTTAAGGGATTAGCCAGGTCATGAAACATTCCAGCTGAGAGTTGTCCAAATTCAGCCATCTGGTAGAGAGCAATAATTTTTTCTTTTTGTATAATTTTTATTTCCTTAGTCCTTTTAGCTACAGTTTTTTCTAAATTTTCTTTTTGTAATTTTAAAGCTTTTTCCGATTTTCTAGCTCTTTTAAGGGACCGGTTTATTTCTGTATTATAGAGCCAAATTAGAGTGGCTATTATTAAAAAACTTAGAGAAATCACTAGTGAATCATCTAGACGAACCTGATAATTTTTTGTCCAATAAAGGTCAGGAGTTATTAATTTAATTTTTTGTAGATAAGTAAGTGACATCAGATAGATGCCAATAATGATTGTTATAATAAAACTACCTCTACTGCTCAGTAATATGCCACTTATCATAATGACAATACAGTATAGAAGTAAACCTTGAGGCAAGTCTATGCCCCAACGTAGGGAGAAATAAGCTGTGGGAATAAGGTAGCTAAGAACACTTATCCAAGCGGATAATTTAAGAAATCTTTTATGAGCTAAGCACCAAATTATAACAAAGAGCATAACTATTAGAAAGGTAAAAAAGGGCGAAAGAGCTGAGTAGTTTTTACTACTTAAATAATTAATTAAATTAATGGAAAAACAAAAAAAAGCCAATAATAAAGAAACAGACGAGATTATTTTTATAATCATCTCTTTTCTTTTCTCGTCCTCCTCTTTTGATTTAAGTTTTAGGTATGATTTAAAAAATTTCAGCATCGTTTATTTACTACCCCAAGGTTTAGATAAGTCGCTAAATTGACTAAGTTGTGACATAAAGAGAAGTAAGGCGACGGGGAGGTTTTGATAAAATAATTTTTTTAACATTTTTTTAAATTATTATTATATAATTAGTTTAGCAAAAGCTAGATAAAGAAAAGTTAAAGATTATAATTAATTAATTACATCACCACATAACCCCGATTTTTTATAGTTTTAATAACATCTTTTAGTCCTACTAAATTAAACTTCTCTCTTATTCTACAAATATGAACATCAATACTATTAGTAAATAGGTCAACATTTCTGTCCCAAACTTTTTCTAATATTTCTTGTCTATTTAAAACTCTACCTTGGTTTTCTAATAGAAAATATAGCAAGTCAAACTCTTTAGCTGATAATTCTATTTTTTTTGATTTATAGGTTACTAAAAATTTTTCTGGATCTAATACTAAACCTTTGTATTCTAAATTATCTAGATTACTTCTTTTGAATAGAGATCTTCTTTGAGCTGCTTTAATTGTAGCCCATAATTCTTCTGAATTGAAAGGCTTATTTACGAAGTAGTCAGCGCCACTTTCTAGAAGTTTAATTTTATTAGCTACTTGATCCATAACGCTTATCGCTATAATAGGTAGATTCATATTATGCTCTCTGATTTCTTTGATGATTTCTTGTCCATTTATTTCTGGCAGAGCAAAGTCAACTATTAATAAATCATAGTTTTCACTTTCTATAATCTCTAAGCCTTTTCTAGCTGAAATTTCGTAATCTAAAATAGCTCCCTTAGATTGTATAAATGACTTAAGAGATTGACCAATATTTTCATCATCATCTATAAGTAATATTTTCATATAACTTAATATTAGCCTAAAATTGATAAAATTTCAAAGTTTTAATTAAAATTATCTAAATTAATATAGTAAATTACTTATCTGGAATTATTTTCTGACTATCATTTTTAAGATCGTAATACTTTGAGTTTCTGTTTTTAGATAGAGCACTTAGTATATAAAATACAATGGTTAATATTACTACTAAAATAAAGGCATAAAATAAAAATTTACTTAATTTTTTCATAGTATATGACAACAGTTTTTTAACTATAATTAGTATACAACAACTATAGCATAATGTTTATATATAATTTTATTTGCTTTTTTGTGTCAATAAACTAAAATATAAGTAAGTAAAATATATGTTAAAAAAAATTATCTCATTTTTTAAATTTAATACTCAAGGTAGTAGCACTTATAAAAATGATCCCTTTGTAATTAAACACGGGACTATTAAGGATGCACAGTTAAAAGATCCTGCTTATAGAAGTGATTGGACAGAGGAAACTTTTATGGCTAAAACCAAATTAAGTGAAGTGGTTGGCAAAACTTTTGAAATAAGAACACTTAAATGGTTAGTGATGTTTTTAGTAATTTTAACTTTTTTTCTTTTAGCGAGAGTAGCTTATTTACAGGTTTTACGGGGTGATTATTATTTGGGTTTAGCTGAAGGTAATCGGGTAAGGATAAAGGATATAGAGGCAAATAGAGGCATAATTTATGATAGAAATTTACAGCCTTTGGTAAAAAATCAAGCTAATTTTGTTTTGTATTTAGTGCCTGTTGACCTACCAGAGGAAAGCGCAGAAAGAGATATAATTCTTAGGGAGATTGATGATAATTTACAAGCCGAGATAAGGGAAGATAAATTACCTTGGTTTATGCAAATGAAAAATAGTTTAGCTAAAGTAGATATTAAATCTTTGGAAGCATATAGCCCAGTTTTTATTACTGATAACCTTTCCTATAAAACAGCTATGAAACTATATCTTCTCTCAGATAAAATTCCAGGAATTTCTCTAATTAGTAAGACAAGAAGAGAATATATAGCTTTAAGCTCTAATTTAGAGAATTTAGATGATTTACGTTTATCGCAGGATGCTCCAGGAATCTCACTATCACATATTTTAGGTTATAGTGGAAAAATTAGCCCTGAGGAATTAAAGTCAAATTTACAAATATATAGCCCCTTAGATTATGTTGGAAAAACTGGATTAGAGGCTTATTTTGAAAATGACTTAAGAGGTATTAAAGGTAAAAAACATATTGAAGTAGATGCTTTAGGAGCTGAGAAAAAAATTATTAATGAATATTTACCTGGAAATGGTAATAATCTAATTTTATCTATAGATAAAGATTTACAAATTGCATCAGAGACAATTCTTCGTCGCCACCTGGAAAAACTAAATTTAGATAAAGGTTCAATAGTTATTTTAAATCCAAACACAGGGGAAGTATTATCATTAATTAGTTGGCCAGCCTATAATAATAATATTTTTGCTAGAGGTATCAAAACTAGAGAGTATAAAGAATTCTTAGATAATCCTAACCAACCCTTATTTAACCGAGCAATTAGTGGAGAATTTCCCTCTGGTTCAACTATAAAACCTGTTTTTTCAGCAGCAGCTCTAGAAGAAAAAGTTATTTCAGAAAACACCACTTTTTTAAGTACAGGTGGTCTTAGAATTAGTCAATGGTTTTTTCCTGACTGGCGCTTAGGCGGACATGGACTCACTAATGTTAGAAAAGCTATTTCTGAATCAGTTAATACTTTCTTTTATTATATAGGTGGTGGTTATGCTGATTTTACTGGTTTAGGTTTAGAAAGCATGGTTAAATATGCTAAACTTTTTGGTTTGGGAGAAAGAACTGGTATAGATATTTATGGTGAATCTAGAGGTTTTGTGCCTACCAGAGAATGGAAAGAAGAAACGAGAGATGAGCCTTGGTATATTGGTGATACTTATCACTTTGCTATTGGTCAGGGTGATCTTTTAGCTACGCCTTTACAAGTAGCTAATTTCACTACTGTTTTTGCTAATGGTGGAAAACTTTTTCGTCCTCACTTGGTAAAGGAAATTATTTCAGGTGATAATACTGAAAGTATAAGAAGAATTGAGCCTGAAATAATAAGGGAGGATTTTATTGATGACTATAATTTGCTAGTAGTTAGGCAGGGAATGAGACAAGCAGTTACTTCTGGTAGTGCTAGGTTTTTAAGTGATCTACCTTTTACTTCGGCTGGAAAAACCGGCACTGCTCAGTGGTCCAGTAATCACGGTAATCATGCCTGGTTTATCGGCTTTGCTCCTTATGAAGAACCGGAAATAGTTATAACAGTCTTAGTTGAAGAAGGGGGAGAGGGAAGTTCAGTGGCAGTTCCTATTGCTAAAGAAATTATGGCTTATTATTTCTCTCAAGTGAAAAAAAATTAGTTAAAAAACATAAAGAAAATCGATAATTAGCACTCTCTTGACAGGAGTGCTAATTTTGCTATAATAAAAAAGTAAAATAAAAGTATGGAAAATAGACAAGAAAAAATTCTAGCCATAATTGTAAAAGAACACATAATAAGCGCTGAACCTGTATCCTCTTCAGTTGTTTCTAAGAAATATAAATTGGCTGTTTCTTCAGCTACAATTAGAAATGAGATGGCTCAATTGGAGAAGGACGGCTATATTTATCAACCCCATACTTCTGCGGGAAGAGTACCTACAGAGCTAGCTTATGTTCGTTACTTAAAAGGCGTGCAAGCAAAAGATTTGTCTAATGTAGAAAAAAAAGATTTAGAGGAAATTTTGTTAAATTTTGATCAGGAAAATTTAAAACAAGCTGCCAAATATATTGCTAAAATCTCTAATCAAGCAATTTTTTGGGCTTTTCATAAAAATAGCTTATACTACACTGGTATTTTTAATTTATTTCAGCAATCTGAATTTACTAATCAAGCTTTAATTCCTGATGTTTCTTTAGTTATAGACAGAATGGAAGATGTTATTTTTGATGTTTTTGAAACTATTTCTTTTGGTCCACAAATTTTTGTTGGTCAAGAAAATCCTTTTGGTCCAATATTTTCTACCTTAACTTTAAAGTATGATCAAAAAAGAACTACAGGTTTAATGGGTATTTTGGGACCAATGAGAATGAATTATGAGAAGAACTTAGGTATTTTAAGATATTTAGAAAATAAATTAAGTTATTAAATTATGGTTAAAAATAATTCTAGTAATACAGACTTGAAACTCGGTCTGTATAGGCACTATAAGGGTGGCGAATATCAAATTTTATATTTAGCTACTGATAAAATAAAAAATAAATTACAAGTAGTCTATAAGGATAGAGATAGTGAAGATTATTACCTTAGATCTTTAAAAAATTTTCAAGGAAAAGTTAAAGTGGGTAAAGTATTAAAACCAAGATTTGAATTTATTTCAGACATTCCTTTTGATAGTTGGGAGGCCCGCTATAGACGAGCTTTAGCAGATTATCAAAATTTAATTAGAGAGACTGCTAAAGAAAAAGAAAAGTATTACAGCTACGCCTTGCAGGGCTTTATTGAAGAAATTTTACCAGTTTATGATAATTTAAAAATTTCTATACATAGTTTAACTGAAAAAGAAGCCACTAATCCTTGGGTGGAGGGAATTAAATACGTGATAAAACAATTTTTTCAGGTTTTAATTAGTCAAGGAATCAGTGAAATAAATACTCTTGGAGAAGTTTTTAATCCAGAGACAATGGAGGCGGTAAAAGATCTAGAAGTAGTAAAAACAAAATCAACAAAGTTAGGTAATGATAATCTAGTTAAAAAACAAATTGTTCCTGGGTACAAGTTAAAAGATAAAGTTATTAGACCAGCTAGAGTAGTGGTAAGTGATTAACTACTTATAATCTTTAAAATTATTAATAAATTGAAAAATAAATAATTATCTCTATCTTATCTTCAAGTTAGTTAAATAGGTTTTGATTTAAGGTAAGGATATATAAAAATATGGCACTAATAAAATGGTCTCCATTTCTCTCATCAGATGCTTGGGAAGACATGGATAGGTCTTTCTCGGATTTTATGCCTGCGCCAATACGACAACAAAACTTTACTCCTGCTGTAGATATGTATGAGGATGATAGTAATGTAATTGTTGAGACTCAATTAGCTGGTATTGACCCTGAAGAAGTTAGTATTTCTATAGAAAATGATGTTTTATGTATAAAAGGAGAGGGAGAAAAAACTAGTGAGGTTGAAGATAAAAATTATTATCGTAAAGAAATTAAAAGAGGTAGTTTTTATCGCAGTATTCCTTTACCAGCTCAGGTTTTAGGAGATAAAGCCTCGGCTATAGCTGAAGAAGGGGTATTAAAAATTAGTATTCCTAAAGCTCCTGAAAGTAAGCCTAAACAAATAAAGATAATTAATAAAAAAAATAATAAATAATTTACATCACAATAAGCAGTTATCGCTGGTTATTAGTGAGATATAAAAAATATGTCAAAAATTTTAGGAATTGATTTAGGGACAACCAATAGTGCTATGGCGATTATAGAAGGTGGTCAACCCAAAATCTTAGAAAATGCAGAGGGTAATCGTACTACTTCATCTACTATAGCTATTTCTAAAAATGGTGAAAGGTTAGTTGGGCAAGCGGCTAAAAGACAAGCTGTTACTAATCCTGAAAATACCGTTTTTGCTGTAAAAAGACTAATTGGTAGAAAGTTTGAACAAGATGAAGTTCAAAAAGATATTAAAAACTATCCTTATAAAATAGTTAAGTCAGGGGAAGGGGTAAAAGTAAAGTTTTCTGATGGTAAAGAATATAGCCCACAAGAAGTTTCTGCTATGATTCTATCAAAGATGAAAGCTGATGCTGAAGCTAAGACAGGTGAAAAAATTACTGAAGCAATCATCACTGTGCCTGCTTATTTCGACGATTCTCAACGTCAAGCAACTAAAGATGCTGGTAAAATTGCCGGACTAGAGGTAAAGAGAATTATTAATGAACCAACTGCTGCCGCCTTGGCTTATGGTTTTGATAAGAAAAAAGGTGAACAAATAGCTGTCTATGATTTAGGTGGAGGAACTTTTGATATCTCTATTTTAGACGTTTCTGAAGATACAGTTGAGGTTAAAGCGACTAATGGTGATACTCACTTAGGTGGTGAAGATTTTGATTTGAGAATAATTAATTGGATTATTGATGAATTTAAAAAGGATCATGCTATAGACCTAGGTAAAGATCCTTTAGCTTTACAAAGAATTAAAGAATCAGCTGAAAAAGCTAAAATAGAATTATCTTCTACAACTGAAACAGAAATAAATCAACCTTTTATTACCACAACTGCCGATGGACCAAAGCATTTAGTAATGAAAATGACTAGAGCTAAATTAGAAAGTTTAGTAGAGGACCTAGTTAAAAAGACTATTGAACCTTGTAAAGCTGCTTTAAAAGACTCAGGACTAGAAGCTAAAGATATTGAGGAAGTAGTTATGGTTGGTGGTATGACTAGAATGCCTTTGGTTCAAAAAATTATTAAAGAATTTTTTAACAAAGAACCAAATTTAAGCGTTAATCCTGATGAAGTAGTGGCTTTAGGGGCTGCTGTACAGGCGGGAGTTCTACAAGGTGATGTAAAAGATGTATTACTTTTAGACGTTACTCCTTTAACTTTAGGAATAGAAACTTTAGGTGGTGTAGCTACACCTTTAATTGATAGAAACTCTACTATACCTACCTCTAAATCTCAGACATTTTCCACTGCAGCTGATAGTCAAACTAGCGTAGAAATTCACGTAGTTCAAGGAGAAAGAGCTATGGCAGGGGATAATAAGACTTTAGGACGCTTTATACTAGATGGTATTCCACCTGCCCCTAGAGGTATTCCACAAGTAGAGGTTTCTTTTGATATTGACGCCAATGGCATTTTAAATGTTAGTGCTAAAGATAAAGCTTCCGGTAAGGAACAAAAGATTACTATTACTTCATCTTCAGGTTTAAATGAAGAAGAGATTGAAAAAATGAAACAAGATGCTCAAAAGCATGCTGAAGATGATAAAAAGCAAAAAGAAAATATTGAGACGAAAAATCAAGCTGAAGCTACCTATATTCAAACGGAAAAACTCTTAAAAGAATCAGGGGACAAAATGAAGGATGATGATAAAAAAGAATTGGAGGCTAAATTGGAAGAATTAAAACAAGTTAAAGATTCTGATAAATATGATGAGATGAAAACAAAAATGGAAAGTCTTAGCGAGGTAGCTCAAAAAATTGGTGCAGCTATGTATCAAAATGCTAGTAGTCAAGAAGCTAGCAAGGAAGAACCTAGCTCAGGAGATAATGAAGAAAAAAAGAAAGCAGAAGATGAGGTAGTGGACGGGGAAGTTGAAGATGAAAAAAATGATACAAGTGAAGAAAAAAAATAATAAGTATAATTTATTTTAACTCAATTTTATGGATAACTTAAAATCAGATAATAATTCAAAACCGTCATCAGGTAGACAGGTTAATATTTCTGATAACTTACCCGGAGCAGAGTATGCTAACGCGGCTCAGTTTCAATTTAATAGGGATGAAATGCAAATGCTTTTTTTAAATATTTTTGGAGGTAGTGGTAAAACAGTAGCTAAAATAATTACTAATCCAGGTCACTTTAAGAGAATAGCTACGGTTATGACAAAAGTAATGGCTAAATATGAAAAGCAACACGGAGAAGTTAAAGAGAGTCAATCGGTTAATTCAGAAATAGGTTTTAAAGCTTAGTTTTATGGCTAATAAAGATTATTATAAAATATTAGGCATTTCTAGGGATGCTAATGAAGTTGAAATTAAAAAAGCTTTTAGAGAGAAAGCTCATAAGTTTCACCCTGATAAGCCCAGTGGTGATGAGGCAAAGTTTAAAGAAATAAATGAAGCTTACCAAGTTTTAAATAACCCTCAGAAAAGAGGTCAATATGATAAATTTGGTTCAGATTTTGCTAACTCGCAAACTGGACAAGGTTTTTCAGGTTGGCAAAATGCTTCTGGTTATGGAGATAATATTGATTTTGAAGATTTAGGAGATATTTTTTCAGGTATGGGAGATATTTTTGGTTTCGGTGGATCAAAGGGGCGTAGTCGTTCACAGAGTAGGGGTAATGATATTCAGATAATTTTGACTCTAAACTTAGAAGAGATAGCTTTTGGCGTAGAAAAAGAAATTGAGTTGGAAAAAAATATTGTTTGTTCTCACTGTTCTGGAAAAGGTTATGAACCTAACTCTAAGGTAGATACTTGTTCTACCTGCCAAGGTAGAGGAGAGGTTATACAAGCACAAAGAACTATTTTTGGTAATTTTCAGTCCAAAGTTACTTGCCCTAAGTGTCAAGGAGAGGGAAAGATATATGTTGATAAATGTAGTAAATGTTCAGGACATGGAGCAATTAAAGACAAAGTTAAGATGCAAGTTAAAATTCCTGCGGGTATAAACGAAGGTCAAAGTATTAAATTATCTGGTTCCGGTGAAGCCGGTCTTAAAGGAGCTATACCCGGTGATTTGTTTATAAAAGTTAAAATAAAAAATCACTCTGAATTTGAAAGAGATGGTGATGATATAAAGAGCGTAAAGAAGTTAAGTTTTTCTCAGGTTGCCTTGGGTGATAAGATTGATATTCTTACCTTAGATGGCAAAGTAAAATTGAAGATACCAGAAGGCACTCAGTCAAACACTACCTTTAGGTTAAAAGGTAAAGGTTTAGGACATTTACAGTCACGAGGTAGAGGTGATCATTTAGTAAAGATTATGGTTGAAACTCCAAAGAAGTTAAGTAAGAAGCAAAAAGAGATTATAAGAGATTTGGGTTTGTAGCTTTTTATTATATTATAAATATAAATTAATAAAATATGGATAATGTAGAAAAGATAAAACAATTAATTAAAGATGAAATATATAATTCTGATTACATTGGTTCTTGGTTTTTTGGTGAACATTTATTAGGCGTTGAAAAAAATGTAAAATTTCTTTTAAATAATTTACTTCAAGCTGATAAAGAGATTGTAATGTTAGGTGTGTGGCTACATGATTTACAAAGAATAAGAGGAATTAAGGGGGATCATCAAAAAATTGGAGCAGAAGAAGCTGAAAAAGTATTAAATAAATATGATTATAAAAAAGATGTGATAGAAAAGGTGAAAAAAATTATTTTATGCCATAGTTGTGATGATGTTATGCCGGAAACATTGGAAGAAAAAATATTAGCTTCTGCGGATGCTATGTCTCATTATTATAATGATTTTTATTTACGAATAGCTACCTTAGGTCAGAGAAATTTAGAGGAGTTTAGAAAATGGGTATTAGAAAAAATCGATAGGGATTATAATAAAAAAATATTTTTTGATTTTGCTAAAGAAAAAATTAAATTTAACCATGATACGCTTGTTAATTTATTAAGAATGAGATAATTTGATTTTGTTAACATTGCAAAAGGTATTTATATTTTTAGTAGCTAGATTATAATAATTAAACCCAATATTTTATTGACAAAAATTAATAATTTGATATAATGTAAATAAGTTTAATTTTTAATAAAAAAAAAGTTATGATTAATTGGTTTTCTAAATTATTTTCTTCAAGTAAGAAGGATGATAATGAAGTTAAAGATGAAAATAGTGAGCTTGAGTCTCCAATTTCAGAAGATTCTAAGGTAAGTGAAGAAACTGTGATTAAAGAGGAGGTAGTAACCGACACTGAACCTGAGATAAATCTTCCTGAAAAGGAACTTTCTTCTGAAGAAAATGATCAGACAGAAAAAAAGAATTGGTAAAAAAGCAAAGTAAATAAATAAATAGCTGTCAGAGGCTATTTATTTTGTTATAATGGAAATATTAAGAAAGAAATTTAACTAGATTAAAAATATGAAGTTTATAGATACGCATGCTCATATTAATTTTTCTGACTATAAAGAAGATGCGGATACAGTTATTAGAAATAGCCTACGTGAAAAAATAGGTATGGTTTTAGTTGGTTCTGAATATAAAACTTCTAAACGAGCACTGGAGTATGCTAATAAATATGAAAAAGGAGTCTATGCAGCTGTTGGGCTTCATCCTATACACCTGCAGGATGTTTTAGTGGAAAATAAAGGCGAAGAAGGGGACTATAAGTTTAGAACTCGAGCAGAAGAGTTTAATTTTGATAATTATCAGAAACTAGCTGAATTTTCTAAAGTAGTAGCTATCGGTGAGATAGGTTTAGATTATTATCATATAAATTTTAAAGACAATGTTAGCGCTATTAAAAATAAACAGAAAGAGGTTTTTATTTCACAACTAAACTTAGCCAGGAAAATGGAATTACCAGTGATAATTCATTGCCGACAAGCTCACGAAGATCTTTATGAAATTTTAGAAGAGTTTAAAATTGAGAATAAAAGCTCTTTATCAGCTAATAAGCCCTGGGGAGTTATTCATTGTTTCTCTGGAGACTTTGATTTAGCTTGGAAATATTTTAACCTAGGCTTACTTATTTCTTTTACAGGACTAATAACTTTTAGCAGACAATTTGATGATGTTATAAGAAAAGTGCCTTTGGATAAGATTATGATTGAAACGGATAGTCCTTACATGACTCCTGAACCCTACAGGGGACACAGGAATGAACCTGCTTTAGTTTATTACGTAGCAGAACATATTGCTAAGCTTAGAAATATAGATATTTCTAAAGTAGCAAAAACTACCACTGATAATGCTAAAAGATTTTTTGAGATTATGAATTAATTTTTTTTAAGACCCTTGACTTTTTTTATTGCTTGGTTAAAATAGAAGTATAATATGATAAAAGGAAATAATTTAAAAAGCCTGGCTTTATCCTTAGCTGGTTATATTAGTGCTTGTATTATAGGTCCTCTATTAGTGATAGGTGGCTTAGGTTGGTACTTAGATAAACGTTTTGACTCTAGTCCTAAAATATTATTATTAGCTGTTTTGATATCATTTATAATTACAAACATTTTACTTTTTAGGCAATTAAAAAGGATAAATAAAGTTATAGATAGTTACAAAAATAAAGTTGAAGAAAAAATTAATAATTCAAATACGCAAATAAATAAAAATTCCTCTTCTATTTCTGAGGACGGAGATAATAAAATTCACAGAGAAGAATAAATTATATGGATTTAAATATTTCTTTAGCCCCTGATATACTTTTTAATATTGCTGGATTTCCTGTAACCAATACTTTATTGTGGTCTTTTGTCTTAAGTATTTTCTTAATGTTAGTTTTTGTTTTAATTGCTAGATCACTTAAAATGATTCCTGGCAGATGGCAAAATTTTATAGAATTGTTAGTAGAGGGTAGTTATAGTTTTGTTGAATCAACCGTGGGACCAGGTAAAAAAGCTCAAAGACTATTTCCTTTAGTTTTTACCATGTTTATTTTTGTTCTTGTAGCTAATTTAGCTGTCTATATTCCAGGTCAATCGGCTATAAGTGTCAATAATGGAGATGGTTTTGTACCTGTTTTTAGAGCAGTTATGTCAGATTATGGTTTAGTTTTAATTATGACCTTGGTATCAATTATAGTTGCTCAAATAGTAGCTATTATAACAGCTGGACCTTGGAAATATTTAGGTAGATTTATTAATTTTAAAAGCCCTTTAGCTTTTTTTCTAGGTTTAATGGAATTAGTGGGAGAAATAGCAAAGATATTTTCTTTATCTTTTCGTTTGTTTGGTAATATTTTTGCTGGCGAAGTTTTAGGAGCGGTTATGTTGCTTTTAGCTCCATTTTTCATGCCACTACCGTTTCTGTTTTTAGGTCTTCTGTCAGCAGTAATTCAAGCTTTTGTATTTTCAGTATTAACTTTAGTTTTTATATCTATGGCTAGTGAAGTACCAGAGAAAGAGGAGGTTAGTGTTTAGTTGCATTTTAAGTTATAATTAATTAGAATTAAATATATAAAATTAACAGGAGAAATAAATTGTAATAATTATTTCAATTATTTCCCAACAAATTACTATGGATATCGAAGCCGCAAAATATTTAGCAGCAGGTATAGCAGTTGGATTAGGTGCTCTAGGACCTGGAATTGGTGAAGGTATTGCTGCCTCTAAAGCACTTGAATCAATTGGTAGAAATCCTGAGGCCTCTGGCAAGGTAGCTCCTTTAATGTTTGTAGCTATGGCCATTACTGAGTCAACCGCTATTTATGCTTTAGTCGTTGCTTTAATCATTTTATTTGGATAAAAGATAGAGCTCTCACCAACTCTAACTTTAGGGTTGGTGTCCTTTATTTTTTATTAACATTTGACCATTATGGAACTTTTAGAAGCCTTAGGTTTAAATTTAAAAATTTTATTAGCTCAATTAGTTAATTTTGCTGTTTTGTTTTTTGTTTTATGGAAATTTGCTTACAAACCAATCTTTAAAATGTTGGAAAGCAGAAGAAGTAAAATAAATAAAGGAGTTGAAAATGCTGAGAAAGCAGAAGATAAATTAAAAGAAGCTAAAACAAAAGAAGAGGAGATAGTAAACTCTGCTAAAAAAGAAGCTTTGGAAATAATTGAAGAAGCTAGAAAGAGAGCAGAGGATAAAAAACAATCAGTTATAGATAAAACTAAGGAAGAGATTGGAGAAATAATTAATATTGAAAAACAAAAAATTCAACAAGAAAAGGCTGATACCTTAAAAAGTATTAAAGCTGATATTTCTGAATTAGTTATTTTAGCAGTAGAAAAGGTTTTGCAAGAAAAATTAAATGGAGCGGAGGATGATAAATTAGTGGCTAAGGCTATAAAAGGTTTAAAGTAATATGAAGATAAATGCTAAACAATATGCTCAGGCTCTCTTAGATTTAATTGAGGGTAAGGATGAAAAAGCTTCCACGCAAGTAATTGTTGAATTTTCTAAAACTTTAAAAAAAAATAATCAATTAGCTCAATTGGAAAAAATTATTTATTACTTTAAAAATTTATATAATAAACGATACTCTATAGTTGAAGCAGAAGTAGTAAGTAAAGAAGCTTTGTCGGAAGCTTCACTTAAAGAAGTAACAAATTATTTAAATAATTTAGATAAAGATAAAAATTTAGAACTTAGTCAAACTAGTTCAAATAAAATTATTGGTGGTATTGTCATTAAATATGGTGATAAAATTTTAGATAATAGTTTAAGAACTAGACTTAATCAATTAAAAACCTCATTATTAAAATAATTAATAATATGTCTAACAATACTAAGGATTTTGTTGTAGAACAACTTAAAAAACAAATTGAAGATTTTAAAGCTGAAAGTGAGCAAAAATCTTTTGGCACGGTTACAGAAGTGGGTGATGGTATTGCCCGTATTTCTGGTCTTTCTGAAGCTATGATGTCTGAGATGCTCGAGTTTAAAAGTAGCTCTGGTTCAGTTTTTGGAGTAGCTTTAAATTTGGATGAAGATTCAGTGGGAGCTATTATTTTAGGTGATATGGGAAACTTAAAAGAAGGTGATGAAGTTGTAGCCACAAAAAGGATTTTAGAGGTTCCTGTTGGTGAAGCTGTTATTGGTAGAGTTTTAAATCCTTTAGGTCAAGCTATAGACGGTAAAGAAGAAATAAAAACAGAAAAATATTATCCTGTAGAAAAGATTGCCCCAGGTGTAATTGCTAGAGCCTCAGTTAATGAGCCTGTGCAAACTGGTATTAAAGCTATTGATTCAATGATTCCTATTGGTAGAGGACAGAGAGAATTAATTATTGGTGATCGTCAAATCGGAAAAACTGCTATTGCTATTGATACTATTATTAATCAAAAAGGCCAGAACATGAAGTGTATTTATGTAGCTATTGGTCAAAAAGAATCTAAAGTAGCTAGTATTGTAGCTAAACTAACTGAAGCAGGAGCTATGAACTATACTACAGTAGTGGTAGCAGGAGCTAGTGACCCTGCCTCACTTTCATATATTGCTCCATATGCTGGCACAGCTATGGCTGAGTATTTTTTAGATAAAGGTGAAGATGTTTTAGTTATATATGATGATTTATCTAAACATGCAGTTTCATATAGAGAAATTTCTTTACTACTCAGACGTCCACCGGGAAGAGAAGCTTATCCTGGAGATGTTTTCTATTTACATTCACGTTTACTCGAGAGAGCTTGTAGGTTAAATAAAGATTATGGCGGGGGATCAATTACTGCCTTACCTATAATTGAGACTCAGGCAGGAGATGTTTCTGCTTATATCCCTACTAATGTTATATCAATTACTGATGGTCAAATATATTTAGAACCAGACTTATTTTATCAAGGACAGCGTCCAGCTGTAAACGCTGGTTTGTCTGTTTCTCGTGTTGGCTCTAGTGCTCAGATTAAAGCCATGAAAAAGGTGGCAGGTAAGATGAGATTAGAAGCGGCACAATTTCGTGAATTAGCTGCTTTTGCTCAGTTTGGTTCAGATCTTGATGAAGAAACTAAAAATAAGTTAGAAAGAGGTAAGAGGTTGATTGAAATTTTAAAACAGGATCAATATTCTCCAGTTGAAGCTATTGAGCAAGTTATTGTTTATTTTTCTGTTATCAATGGATTTATGGATAATGTTCCTGTAGATAAAGTTAGAGAATTTGAAATAGGACTAAGACAATATTTTATTGACCTTAAAAATGAAATTTTAGAAAAGATTAGAAAGAGTGGTCAACTTGAAGATGATACAGTGAAAGATTTAAGTCAGGGAATTTTTGACTATAAAGCTACCTTAGATTATTTAGAGCCTGAAAAGAAGGTGGAGGATAATAAATAAAGCAAATGGCTAAAACAAAAGAAATACAAAGAAGAATAAAATCGGTCTCTAGTACTAAAAAAATTACCAAAGCCATGGAAATGGTTGCAGCGGCTAAAATGAGGAAAACTACAGAGGCAGTTTTAAAGACTCGTCCTTATGCAAATTTAAGCTGGGTGACAGTTTTAAATTTAGCTAGAGCAGTTAATTCTAATGGAAATATTCATCCTTTACTTTCAGAAAGAAAAAAAGTAAAGAAAGTGGCTATAGTATTGTTTGCTTCTAATCGAGGACTTTGTGGTGGTTTTAATACAGCTGTTATTTCTAAGGCAAGAAACTCTATTATTAAACATAATAATATAGATACAGATTTTATAGTAGTTGGTAAAAAAGGTTTAGCGGTATCTAGTAGGTATAAGTATAAAGTAACAGCCCAATTTGAGAAAAATGATACAGCTTCAGAGATAAAAGAAATGCAAGTGTTAGCTGATATGATGATAGATGATTTTTTAGGAAAAAAGTATGATAAAGTTTTAGTAGCTTATACTGACTTTGTAAATCCAGCTAAACAAATTCCTAGAATTAAACAAATTCTACCTATTGATGTTAATGCTGAAGATGATCACTTAGGAGTAGTGGGAAAAGATGAAAAAATAGGTGTTGATCAAGAATTTATTAAAGAAAAGCAAGAAAAGTATTTAAAAAAAGGAGAGGAAAAATTTTTAATAACCTATGAACCTAATGCTGAAGAAGTTTTAAATCAAATGTTGCCCAGGTTGATAGAAGTGCAACTTTATCAAGCACTTTTAGAATCAAATGCCTCTGAACATAGTGCCAGAATGTCAGCGATGAATAAAGCTACTGACGCAGCTAGTGATTTAGTTAAAGAGTTAAAATTATTTTATAACAAAGCTAGGCAAGCCTCTATTACAGCAGAAATAGCTGAAATAAGTGCAGGGGCTAATGCCTTAGAATAATTAATTTTAGAATTTAAATAATATGGATAAAAAACAAAGTCAAATTGGGACAATAAAACAAATTATCGGTGCTGTGGTGGACGTTCATTTTGAAGGTCAATTACCAGAAATTTATACAGCCTTAGAAATTAAACTAGAAAAAACTAAGTTAGTTTTAGAAACTCAACAACACATTGGGTTTAATGTAGTTAGATGTGTAGCTATGGGTACTACCGATGGCTTAAAAAGGGGGCAAGAGGTTATCAATACTAATGAACAGATTTCTGTTCCCGTGGGAGAAGAAACTTTAGGAAGAATATTTAATGTTTTAGGTGAGGCTGTGGATAACAAAGAGAATCCTAAAACTAAAGAAAGATATGTAATACATCGTCCTGCTCCGGATTTTATTGATCAATCAACAAAAACTGAAATATTAGAAACGGGTATTAAGGTTATTGATTTAATTTGCCCAATTGCTAAAGGTGGTAAAGTTGGTCTTTTTGGAGGTGCAGGCGTGGGAAAAACTGTAATTATTCAAGAATTTATTAATAATATTGCTAAGGCTCATGGTGGTTATTCTGTTTTTGCTGGTGTAGGTGAAAGAACTAGAGAAGGTAATGACTTATATCATGAAATGAAAGATGCTGGCGTTCTTGATAAGGTAGCAATGGTTTTTGGACAAATGAATGAGCCGCCTGGCGCAAGAGCTAGAGTAGCTTTATCCGGACTATCAATGGCTGAATATTTTAGAGATGCTCAAGGTAAGGATGTGTTATTTTTTGTTGATAATATTTTTAGATTTACTCAGGCTGGATCAGAAGTTTCTACTCTTTTAGGTAGAATGCCTTCAGCTGTGGGTTATCAACCAACTTTAGCTTCAGAAATGGGAGAATTACAAGAAAGAATTACTTCTACAAACAAAGGATCCATTACCTCTATTCAGGCTGTGTATGTTCCAGCTGACGACTTAACTGACCCAGCTCCGGCTACCACTTTTGCTCATTTAGATTCTACCGTTGTTTTATCTAGAGCTTTATCAGAGCTAGGTATTTATCCAGCAGTAGATCCCCTAGAGTCATCATCAACTATTTTAGATCCTAAAATTGTTGGAGAAGAACACTATAATGTAGCTAGAGAAGTGCAATTAGTTTTACAGAGATATAAGGATTTGCAAGATATTATTGCTATTTTAGGTATGGAAGAATTATCAGAAGAGGATAGGGTGACTGTTTCTAGAGCTAGAAAAGTTCAAAGATTTTTATCTCAACCCTTTACTGTTGCTGAAACATTTACTGGCGCAGAAGGTCAATATGTGAAACTCGAAGATACTGTTAAAGGTTTTAAAGAGATTTTAGAGGGTAAACATGATGATAAGAGTGAGGGAGATTTCTATATGAAAGGAACTATTTCTCAAATAGTAAAGAAAAAATAATTGATTAATTTTAGCTTATATGGCTAGTAAAAAACAAATTAAATTTGAAATAGTAACTCCAGAGAGAACCTTGATGAAGGAGTCAGTTATCCAAGTCACCGTACCCACTGAATCAGGGGAAATTACCGTTTTACCAGAACATACTCCATTGGTGTCAATTTTAAAGCCTGGAGTTATAGAGGTGGTAAAAATTGATAATACCTTGGAGATTATTGCCGTGACAGGGGGGTTTATAGAGGTTTTACTTAATAAAATAGTTGTTTTAGCTGATAGCGCTGATAGGGCCAGTGAAATAGATGAAGATAAAGCTGAGGAAGCTAGAAAGAGAGCAGAGGAGTCTTTGAAGAATTTAAAATCAGAAGATAGTGAACGTTTTGCTGAGATAACCGCTCAATTAGAGAGGGAATTAGCTAGAACTAGGTCAGTTAGAAAATGGAGAAATTTAAATAAACAGATAAAATAGAAAATTGATTAACTTTAGATTTTATTATAAAGAATTTGGTCTAGCACCAAATTTTTTTATTTCTTGTTTTCTTTTTTTATTTATGTCAAACTAAATAAACAAAATTAATAAATTAATTATTAAATATATGAAGAAAATATTTTTAAGCTTAGGACTAATAATTTTAATTTTTACATTAGGAGCGTGTTCTAAGACAATAGAAACGGGTAATGATATGGATTTAAATTTAAATGATGAAAATGTCGCCTCATCTTCTCAGGCTTTAGAGGAATCTAACATAGTTATTGGTAAATATACAGTAAATACAGACCTAAGTAAGATTAATTGGAAGGGAGAGAAGGTTATAGGTTCTTCTCATGAAGGAAAATTAAAGATAAAGTCAGGTGAGTTTTATATGTCCGACAATAAGATAGTCTCAGGAGAAATTATTTTTGACATGGATACTATTACAGATAATGATAATAATCAAAAATTAGTAGATCATCTAAAGAATGATGACTTTTTTTCTACTGAAACTTATCCAGAATCTAAATTAACTATAAAAGATTCAACTTTAGAGAGTTTAAACGATAATAAAGCTGTCTATAATATTTTAGCTAGTTTAGAGATAAAAGGAATTGAGGAAGAGATAAATTTTAACGCCACTCTAGAGTTTAAAGGGTCTTATTTAAATATTTATAGCGAGCAAGAAATAGATAGAACTAGGTGGGATATTCGCTATGGTTCAGATAAATTTTTTGATAATTTAGAAGATAATATTATTAAAGATGAAATAGAATTAGAAATAATCTTAGTTTCTTCTTTAAGTGAATAATTATGAAAGAAAAGATTTTATGCCTTTTAAGTTCTCCTAATAAAACCGGTAATTCAGCAACATTAGTTGATTGGTTTATTTTAGGGTTAGATAAAGATAAATATGAAGTAGAAAAAATTTATCTTTACGACTTAAATTTAGATTATTTAAATAATAATTATTATCAATTTAGAGATGAGGTTAAAGAACAAGATCTAGGTGCTCAAGAGCTTTTTTCCAAGATTAAATCAGTTAAACGTATAGTTATAGTAACTCCGGTTTGGAATTTTAGTCTTCCAGCAATTTTAAAAAACTTCTTAGACAGATCTTCTGTTATAGCCAAAGTCTGGTCAAAAGAAAAAAATAGACAAGTACCTAATTGGCATGATAAAAAATTCTATCTATTTTTTACCTATGGGGCGCCTAAAATTTCAATACCAGTTAATATATTAGCTAAATTGCAATTAATTTTTACCCTAAAATATTACGGAGCTAAGCAAAAAACGATAGCCACGGCATATAATTGTAGAAGTGGATCTAAGAATGTATTAATTGGAAGAGAAAAACTAAAGAGAAAAATTATAAGAAAAGCTAAGAAATTGTAGTGGTTAATAATTTTAGTATTATACATAAAATTTAAAAACAGGGAATTACTCCCTGTTTTTAAATGGATTAAATGCTGTAAATAAAGTTATTGACAATAATTTACAGATGAGCTAAAATGTAGATAAGATAATAATTAACCATAATAATATGCATGAAAATCAAAAAAAATTATTAGATTTAGCTAATGAAAAAGATATCGACTCTTTAAGCTATAGAGAGATTGGCAGGGAAGTGGGAATTAAAAATGCTCAAACTGTTGTATATCATTTAGAACAATTGAGAAAAAAAGGATTAATATATTTTGATCCTAGCAAAAAGAAAACTCAAGCTGCCACAGGAGATAGTTTCGTTATCAGTGAACTCTTTAACTTGCCAATTCTTGGTTTAGCCAACTGTGGGCAAGCTTTAGAGTTAGCTCAGCAAGATATTTTGGGGTATATAAAAATTTCTCCTAGATTACTACCAAAAAAAAATGACCCAGAGGGACTTTTTATTGTAAAGGCAGTAGGAAGATCACTTAACAAAGCAAGTATCAATGGAAAAAGTATTAAGGATGGGGATTATGTAGTTATTGATTCTCACTTACAACCCAGAGACGGTGATTACGTTCTCTCTGTCATAGATGGTTCAGCCAATATTAAACGCTTTTATCACGATAGAGCTAATAAAGAGATAAGGCTAGTTTCAGAGTCCACTCTTAAAATTCCACCAATTGTTTTACATGAGGATGATATAAGGAGTAATGGTTATGCTATAAATGGAGTGGCCGTAAAAGTGATTAGAAAATAGTTTTAATTTTTTGATACTTTAGGAGAATTAATATATAATATTTATAGAATAATCCACTTAGCTATATTTATTTAGATTATATATGAATAAATTTGAAAAAAATTTAAAAAAAGTTGTAGGTATTGGTGCTATAACTAGCTTATCTTTAGGTTCTATCGCTGAGGCTCAAAGTCTAGACGGAGCTAACAGTTCTTTAAAGCAGGATAAGAAAATGGAACTAGAGGCTCTTAAACCTCTAAGAACACCGGAAGATTATGATATTAGTAAAACTGCTAGATTGGATTTAAGCGATTTAGAAGGAAAAAAGAATTTAGATAAAAAAAGTTTGGAAAAAGTTGCTACTCTAGTAGCTCTTGATTATGAGATAGCAGGACTCTATGGTTTAGTTTATGGTACTGATTTGGCTAGAAGTAGAGCTAAGGAAGATGAAGATTTAGAAAAGATGTTTTTAGCGGATAAACTGTTGCAAGAAACTTACGAGAAGATTAAGTTATTAAACCAAAAAAAAGAAGAGTTAAAAGATTTAGAATCCGTTGTTGAAAAATTTGAGTTTAGTGAAAAATCAGCTGAATATTTAAGTATAATTCCGGAGATAATAGTAGAGATAGAAGAAGTTCGTCAGGATTTAATAAAAGTAATAAGTAGTCCAGATTATTTAACAAAATTACAATTTGAGTTTGATTGCTCTTCAGAGGAAGCTAAAAGACATCAAGCGGTGCGCTTAGCTAATATTTCTGTTACTAATTATGTATTTATAAGGAAGGACAAACTTGATGATATATTCAATAAAGAAAATCCAAATGATAGGCAGTTAGTTCGTTCTATGGGCATTGGAGCCTATGATGCTAAATATGATAATTTAATTTATTTTAATTATCAGATGGGTGAGGGGGATAAGAAAGATATCAGAGGGATAGCTCTTCATGAATTTCTTCATAAGGTCACCAGACGTAATCTTGGCTTATCGCCTCTAGCTATAAAATTATTACGAGAATCTTTTACTGGTAATAGTGATGTAAATATTGTTAATAATTATGAATCTATTCCCACTGAACGTTACGTGCGCCTTAAAATATTGGAGTTAGAACTTGTTGAGAAAGGTATTATAGGAGTTAATAAAAAATTTAGTAGAGAACACTTTAATTTAATATATAATTTATACCGTAACGGAAAGTTAGGTTGGCAAGCTACTAGTTTTATTAATAATACTATTATGCCCACAACCAAAGAAGAGCTTGATTCAGAAGAATTTATGGAAAAAATTTATCAGATTTATAAAAAGTTGTTTGATGAAATTGCTGACGCTAGTAGTGATAGTCAAAAAACTTATTTTAACCCGGACTGGGCATATGATGGAGCAGGGGATAATAGGATATAAATCTAGATGTAAAATAGGATGAATTTTAAATTTATATAAATAATTTAATCTAGGCATTTCAGCTTAAAATTTAAGGGGATCAATATCGATCCTCTTTTTTTGTTAAAGTATAAGGTCTTGACAGTAAAATTTAAAATGCTAAAATAAGAAAGTAATTAGCACTCCAGTTGTAAGAGTGCTAAATATAAATAATAATTATAAACTAATTATTCCTTTAATAAAAGGGATTATCTAAAAATATGAAGCTAAAACCATTACATTCAAATGTTGTAGTTAAGCCTTTAGAAGTAGATGAGACTACTCCTTCAGGTATTTTTTTACCTGAAACTGTTGACAAGGATAAGCCTGAACAAGGAGAGGTTATCTCTATTGGTCCAGGTAAAATTTTAGACAATGGTGAAAAATATACAATGTCGGTTAAAGTTGGAGATAAGGTTGTCTTTAAAAAATATTCTCCAGATGAGATAAAAATTGATAAAGAAAAATTTTTTGTCATTAGCGATAGCGATATTTTAGCTATTATTGAATAATTAATTAATTTAAATTTAAACATATGGCTAAACAAATAATTTTTAATGAAGAGGCTAGAAAAGCCTTACAGGCGGGAGTTAATAAGTTGGCTGACGCTGTTAAAGTAACTCTAGGACCTAAAGGTAGAAATGTAGTTATTGATAAAGGTTTTGGTGCGCCAACTATTACAAAGGATGGTGTTAGCGTGGCTAAAGAAATAGAATTAGAAGATAAAATTGAGAATATTGGAGCGGAAATGATAAAAGAAGTAGCTTCTCGTGCTAATGATAGTGCTGGAGATGGAACAACTACGGCTACAATTTTAGCTCAAGCGATGATAAGAGAAGGTCTTAAATTAGTAGCTGCTGGAGTAAGCCCAATTGAAATTAGAGAAAGTATTGAAGCTAAAATCTCTAAAATCTTAAATAATTTAAAGAAGATGAGTAAAGATATTTCTTCTAAGGAAGAAATTGCTCAAGTAGCTTCAATTTCTGCTAATAGTAAAGAAATTGGAGAAAAAATTGCTGAAGCCATGGAAAAAGTTGGTAAAGATGGAGTAGTTACGGTAGAAGAGGGTCAATCCTTTGGAGTGGAGGTTGAAGTTGTGGAAGGGATGCAATTTGACAAAGGTTACGTGTCTCCTTATATGGTAACTGACTCTGATTCAATGAAGGCAGAAATGGTTGATCCTTTAATTCTTTTAACTGATAAGAAAATTTCTTCAGTTCAAGATGTTTTACCTTTGTTAGAGAAAATTGCACAATCTGGTAAAAAAGATTTAGTGATAATTGCTGATGATATAGAAGGCGAAGCTTTGGCAACATTTGTAGTTAATAAGCTTAGAGGTACTTTCAATGTTCTAGCAATTAAAGTTCCTGGATTTGGTGATAGAAAGAAAGAAATGCTAGAAGATATTGCTATTTTAACTGGTGCTAAAGTAGTTTCTGAAGAAATTGGTTTAAAATTAGATAAGGTAGAGATGGAAGTTTTAGGTCAAGCTAGAAAAGTAGTGGCCACTAAAGATAGTACTACTATAGTTGATGGTAAAGGAGAGATTAAGGAGATAAAAAATAGAGTAGAAAAGATAAGAAATGAAATTGCTAGCAGCGATTCTGATTTTGATAAAGAGAAGTTACAAGAAAGACTAGCTAAGTTATCTGGTGGAGTGGCGGTTATAAAGGTGGGAGCAGCTACTGAAACTGAGATGAAGGAGAAAAAAGATAGAATTGAAGACGCCCTACATGCCACTAGAGCTGCCCAAGAAGAAGGTGTTGTTCCAGGTGGAGGTTTAGCTTTAGCTCAGGCTGGTGAAGCTTTTAGTGAGTTAGCTGATAATAAAAAAGATAAATCAGGGACTGTTATTGTTGATCAAGCTATTTTAGAACCTATTAAACAAATTGCTCAAAATGCTGGTCAAGACGGATCTCTGGTGCTTTATAAGATCATTGAAGCTAATAAGGCTGGTGAAAAGAATTTTGGCTATAACGCTAGTGCTAATAAATTTGAAGATTTAGTTAAGGCGGGAATTATAGATCCTACTAAAGTTGTTCGTTCTGCTTTAGAGAATGCTGCTAGCGCTGCTATTATGTTTCTAACTATTGAAACTGTTATTTGTGATAAACCAAGCAAAGATGATGGAGGACATTCTCAGGGACCGTCTATGGGTGGTATGGGGGGAATGGGTGGAGGAATGCCAATGATGTAAAAAGTTTAAATAATGTATATAATAAAAACAGAGTTTTAAA
>CAYMGT010000006.1:10405-32971 GCA_964390115.1 uncultured Gammaproteobacteria bacterium | reverse complement strand
CAAATCATCTTCTAAAATTAGAATCCTAATTGTATTATCCTTTTTCATCTTTATTCATTATTTTATTATTCTAAATATTAATTTACAGTTTTTGTATATTTTTTATATTATTTTCATACCATTTTCCCCATTCGTTCTCTAGAATCTGCCCTTGCAGCGACTTCCCGGCATCTATTTCTTCCCAGCCAATTATTTGAAACTCTAATCCTTTAATAAAATTTTCTTGATATTGATTTCCGAATTCCTTATAATCATTATTCAACTCTTCTATATTTACTGCCTTAGCTTTAATTAAGGCATTTTTTTTGGAATCTAACATTATTAAATATTCATCTGCGGTGAATTGCCTCTTTTCATCTCCGATTCTATTCATAATTCTTGTAGCTTGATTATTTAAATCCATTGATTCACTAAATTTTTTTATATTATCAATATCAGCTACAGAATCGTTAATATCTAAGTATCCAAAAATTGCTCCGGCCGGAGAAAATACTCCAATAGCTCTAAACACTTCTGCTCTATACGGAGTAGAAAAATTTAAACCAAAGAAAATAACAAGATTTAATATCCATCCAGTAATTGCTAATCCAAAAATAATAAAAGAAAATATTGTTACAACACCTTCTCTTATTTCTTTTAACTTTTTTTTCATATATTTATAAATTAAAAACAATTAAATAATAACATTAAACTATTTCTTCTCAGTAACCTCTTCTATCCATTTATCGTTAATGTAAAATCCCTGTAGCCTTTTAATAACCCACATAAAGCCCCCTACCTTGTCTGCCTCGCTTCTTTTTTATTAAAGCATTGGGGCTCAGAAAGCCCTTCTCCACAATCTAAATCATAACAGAACTTATCACCTAATAAAAGAAACTGTTGCTCACTTAAAAAGTTCAACACCGATGGATACTTATAAATATTTGTAAAAATAATGGATCTGGCATTAAAATTATTATTATAAAAATTCAACCTACATCCGGCACAATGATCATCTCGATTATCACAATATAATGAAGAAAATTGAATCCATTTATTATCTATGCCTGTGCCTATTATAGTATCGGTAATGTCGACAGTATGGTTTATTGAAGAGCTAATTTGATCTTTAACTGTTTTTTGATATTTATCAGTTAAATAATCTTTTCTTTCTTTATCAATATCTCCAGAAATATAACATTTATCAACAGAATTTAAGAAATTTTTTTCTGACATTTCTAGATTAGCACACTTATTTCTTATTCCTATCAGTATTCCAATAACAGCTACAAAAACAACTATTACTGCTAAGACAACAAGTACTCTAGATGTTTTTCTCCCATCTTTTATAGATTTAATTGTTTGTTTGGTAGCCTCTACTTCTTCGCCATTACGTCCTGTAAGTCTTGCCATAAATTTTTAAATTATTAATTATGCCTATATAATACCATTTTTTCACTTAAAACTAAACGAAATAACTATTTTATTTGCGTTATCTACTTAATTTCATCAAATTTTACTTTTTCTCCTTTTGTTACTCCTAGCGCTGTTAAATGAACAAAAAACACCTTCCATTCAGCTCCATGCCCACCTCCCCTTTGCTCATCTTTATTATATTTCAATCCTTTCCATGATTCATTTTTTTTATCATAGACAATCACCACTTTCCAATCTTTGCTATCATCATACTGATTATAATAAACCATAATCTGTTCATCTTCTTTTTCTTGGAATGTAGATAAATCAGGATAATAACAAACGGAGCCGGACATATCTACTCCATCAATATTAGCAGAGCTCATAAATAAAATATTGAAAGGGAAATTATTAAATTCTGGGGAACCCTCTATCTCTAATTTGTGCGGAATAAAGCAAAATTTAGTCTGAGGATTTCTGTTCTTTTCAATTGCCTTGCGGTCTTTATTGCTGATTTCTTTTTTCATAAATTTATAGTTAATAATAAAAAAGCTCTCTTCCAAGAAAGAAAAGAGTTTTATTGATAAAAACAAAAATCGACCTTTATCTTTCCCTTCTTAGGCTAGAATTAGCACCTTCCAAATGGATTACTTTGGGGTTGCTGGCAGGTCATAGGGCTAGTTCCCTCGCTACACTCTTTATAAAATATTATTTAATTGTAAATATATTATAACAAAATTTATTTATTTAAACAAATCATTTTTTAAATAGACAAAAAAACAAGTAAAGCCTGTCTTCCTTAGTTATTCTAAAGGTCTTGATATTTTTAATGAAAATATACTCATATTTTTATATTTGCTGTTTATTTTTAATATTATTTAATATAAATCTACATAAGTCTTTGTACACCTCTCAACATTAATTTACGATCTAAGTCTTTATTTTTTGTAATATCTTCACCAAATTTTTCTATAAAAAATTTTCTTAATATTTCATATTTTTTATTCACAACCTCTCTCCACTCTACTTCAATAAACTTTTTTAAATCAGTTAAATTATAGTCATCCAGGGCTTCGTTTTCTTTAAATACTTTATAAATACTTTCATATGAAAAATACCATGACGAAACATACTGATAATATATGTCTAAACAATTTAATTTTTTTTATTTAAACTAACTAACAAAGAAAAACGATTACTTTCCTCTATGATTTTATTAATTCCATCTTCTACGCCATCTAAAAGCAATTTTTTATAAATCTCTAAATTTTTTTCTTTGTTTGAAAAATCGTAATTCATATTTTTTTATAATAAATTTAAATTTTAAATTCTTCCCTGAATAAATCTCTATAAATCCATGCCAGTAAACGAAGTTCTGAAGAAATAATAGCATCCTCAACAAATGCGATTTTAAAGCTTGTACGAGCCAAGGGCTCTAAACTTAAAACATCTTCTCTTGTAAAATTAGAGCTATCAATATTATTATTTTGAGAAATTCTATACACAGACTGTAAAGCCTCGTCTGTCTTATTTCCTATTAAACTGATTTCTTTTTTGAAGACGTCTTTAGCTAAACAATTATTATTTTCTATTGTCTTCATAGATTCTATAATATTTATCAGATCTCTCCATGTTAACATTGTCAAATATCTAAAAATATTTTGATTTTCAACAGGTTCTTTTAAAAATAACAAGTGAATATCGCTTGAGACTTCTCGTCCATACCCCTCTTCAAAAAAAATTCTCACATTATCATTTTTTAATTCACCAAAGAGTGGATCATTTTTTAAAAACCAGAACAAAACTTTCTCTAAATGAGGGATTTTTGTTAAATTTTTTAATGTTGTTTTTGGAGGTTTTTTAGAAAAAAATTTCATGATATTATGTTTAATATATATTCATTACTATGATTCTTGCTATATTTCCAAAAGCCAGAATAACAGCGATTATTAATCCAAACATCTCTCCGTTTATTGGCTCATATTTTTTATTATAGGTTTTTATATAACTTATTCCGATATATAAACCAATCAACAATAAAAAACAAGGTAGAATTAGGTTAAAAAGAAAGTCAACAATATTCGGTTGAGATTTAAAATAAGAAAACCACTGAGAAACATACGTATTAATATATGCAAAAACTAATACATATATTAATCTTGGCCAAGTAAATATTTTTTCTTTCATATTTATTGTGAATAAATTTAAAAATCTTTATTTATAGGAATCATGGATAGAGCTCCTTTCAATCTTCCCATTTCAACATAATTAAGAATAACCGCCTGGTCATTTTCTAATGTTTCAATCTGATGTCCATATCTTTTTTTAAATTTTATTTATAATATCTATAATTCTTTCCCCTTTTTTTGTATAAAAAACTTCTTTGGTAAATTCAGCCCTAGTAGACCTAAACAAAGCTTTAAGCTCACTGTCTTTACAATCAAAATATTCTAAATCTTGAAGAGTCATTGATTTTTCCTTTAATGCCATAAAAATTGATGGTTCTATATAACTATTTATATTGCTTAGAGCAAAATCTATTTCATTTTTTAATAATTTCAACTCTATTTTGAAATCATTTACATATTCATGATTTCCTTCAAATTTATCCATAATGCTATCCCATTTTGTTCTTTTCGAAGAATCCATAAAAACCTTTTTAAACAACTCCTCTTCACAAAGAGAATCTTCGTTATGCTTTTCAGCGTCTATATCAAGCTCACTCTTATCTTCCAGTGCCTGTAGAAACAATCTAATAGAATTAACTTTAAAATTTCTATACGTACTCATTAGAACTTCTTTTATTAATTTCTTTTTTGACTTACGTGGTCGTAAAATTAAAAAATAATGCAAAATTACACCTATTAACACGGCAATAGAAAAATCTTTTAAAAAATTCATCCATTCATATCCATATTTAAATATTTCTGCCTCTCTATTGGTGTAGATATAAAATAAATTAAAAATTATTAATAATGCAAATAATGTGAATATTTTGCCATTTATTTTTTTTATTCTTAGTTTCATGTTATTTGCAAAGATTATTCATGGATAATTTTTGCTTGCATGCGTTTTGCAACATCATCGACATAATCTTTATATTTTACTTTATTATCTTTAAAATAATTTGGACGTATATAGAAGTTTTTATTATTTAAAGTAATATTCATTAAAGTGGTATGTAATTCTATATTCTGCACACTTCCATCTAAAGAATATAACACTAACAAACACAACACCTGATCTAAATCAAAGTGTATTTCGCCCCAATCTTCAGATGGGAAAGATCTAAGCCTGTATCTTATTTCAAAATTATCATCATCATCTATCTTTATAAGAAAACAGGCGTCATTGGGGTCTTGAAAACAATAGCCCTTCACACTATCTAGCCCTCTATAAAAACTGATTTTATTAAACCCTTTACTCTCCTTGTATAGTGCCATTAAAAAAAGGTCTAAATTATCAGTCAAAAAAATTTTATTTTTCATATATTATTTTAAATAAAAAATAATTAAATATCAACAAACAAAATCGTTTCACAATTTTTATATCAAAAACTGTATTTACAGAAATAATTAAAATTTACTACATGCCCACTACATGGTTTATTAGCTAAAATAGGTCGATTTTAGACAAAAAAAAGAAAAGGAAGAAATTTTACTACATGGTTTTTATGCCCAATTTGGAATATATTCTTTTGGTTTTTCAGACTCTTTTATAAGACCTCTCTCGATAGTCGCCTTTATGATAGCTGAAGCTGTTGGATAATTTTTTTCACCAATCCCAAGTCGCTCTCTTAAAGTTGCGTTTGTCATTCTTATTTTTTCTATATGCTTTAAAACACAATGCTGAAAACATGCTCGAACCTTATCATCTATCGTCATTTCTTTTAGTTTCTTATGGGCATAAAGAGTAACTTTTGTAAAATTTTCATATTTTTCAAAACTTGGTGCTGGCAATTGATATATAGCAATATTAATTAAAGCCCTATCAACACCCGTACCACTCTCTTCACAAATTCCAATTTGCCTCATGAATGAAGCCATGTCTTCATTTCTAGAACGAGGAGGGTGATCAATAAACCTATCTGTTTCAATTAAAGGCTCTCCCGTGTTTGTCATTTCTACTCTATTTTTAAATATCTCGATCATTGGTCCTGCTCCAGAAATAGAAAGGTCTTGGTGAATAAGTGCATTAGCAACAAATTCACGTAAAGCAACTTCTGGATACATTTTAACATCTTTTCTTAGCGATTTAGAAATTTCTTCATTGTGTGGAAGTTTATCATTTATATAATTAAGTAATTCCTCAAAAGAAACTGCATAACCAGATTGAACCTCTTGTTCTTTTAATCTATCAACTTTTGTATCGTCTTTATAAATAATTACTCTTACAGATTTTCTTTTCACCGTTGCAAAATTATTTACATCATTCGCAAATAAAATCGCACCTAAATTAGTAATGTCGTAATTATTTTCAAAAACCTTTTTTACCAAACCATGCTGAGCCATCTTTTCAACAAACTGTCCTGTTTCTGTCGGAATTTTTTGTTTTGTCAAAGAAAAATATTTTGAATAATCTAAAAGAGCTAACACTTCCTCAACAGTTAAATTTTCTTTTGCAATTCCCTTTTCAAAACTTTTTTTATTAATATTATCCCAAATTTTTCTTTCTTTTTCTGGATAATCATTCAATTTTGGTGTAGCAGAACCAATACGAATATAGGCGATATTGTTAAATTTTACAGGCTGGCTAATAGCAGATGGAATCTCGAAAATAACTATATTTTTACCCTTATATTCAAATTCATGAATTATGAAATCAATCCGTGGATTCATGTGCTGTGATAACCAAAATTCTAATTGGTCATTTCCAACCTTTTCCTTACTAGGATAAAAGATTGTTCCGACAATATCATGACGCTTGTCTTTAACTCCAAAAACTAAATAAGCATTCTTCTTATCATGTAAATTAACAGAATTAGAAAGAGCTGAAATCCTTTTTCCAATTTCATCTTTATTAAAATTATTTTCTTTGAACTCAACTGTTTCAATCTCACTTGGTAACGCAACCAGAGCTTCTAATAATTTTTCTAACTCTTTTTGTTCCATATTTATTTTTTGAATATTTTACATCTTAATCATACCGCCCAAAACCTCTAAAGTCAATTTGGACATTTGAAATAATAGCACAAACCTCCTAAATTTTCATAAAAGTTACCCTAAAATAATTATTTAAATCCTTTTAATAAAAGGCTTTTTTATTATTACCCCAAATCTTACCCGTAATTTAGGGTAACTTGTTTTTGCTATGGTCTAGACATCCCTTTCAAGACAAAAATTCCCAAAACATTGGCTCAAAATCCCAACAAAAACGGGGATTAAAAAAGTTCCCAAAATCTTTACCCGTAAGTCTTGGGAACTCTGGTTTGCTATGATCTAAATGTCTTTTAAAAACAAAGGTTCACAAGAAAATAGCATAGAAAGACCAATAGAAGTGGTATTGAAAAATATTCACAAGAATATTACCCGTAATTTCTGTGAACCTGTAATTGCTAGCATGAAATTAAAGGATATTTTGACCTAAATCTGGTCATATTATTCCCGTAGTTATTGGGTTTTAAAAATTGACCTAAATCTGTACGTACACTTTCGTCAACCCATATTTGCTACGCTTATTTTATCCTTTAATTAAAATATTTTAGTTTGTGCAAGGTAATATCTTTTTTTCGTCGGTTGCCAGACGACGAAAAAAAATATACTTGCCAAACTAATATTTAAAAGGAAATAAGAAGAAATATAATTATTATCTCTTAACTTGATTATAACCACACAACTAACGAAAACTTTATGGCTTATACATACGATTTAAAAGTCGTGGTATCGGGCAAGCAAGTTGAATTATATAAATATAAAAAAACAGTCTGGCGGGAATATAAAACAAACAAAGATGAGGCGCTTGAAAAGAAGCCCAAACAATTAAATATATTTGAACAAGAAAAATTAAAAAAACAAAGAATGCAATTTTCAATTAACCGTACTAAAACGGAAATAAGAAGATTGGCAAATTCAAACCCCCAGTTAAACAAATTTATGACTTTAACTTTTGCTAAGTCCACTACTGACTTGAAAGAAGCAAACTACATATTTAATCAGTTTATTAAAAGAATAGTTTACCACTATCCTGATTTTGAATATTTGGCCGTGCCTGAATTTCAAAAAGATATTGACCATTACGGCAGAAAGAAAAAGCATGGTGGCTCTGTTCATTATCATTTACTTTGTAATATAAAAACTCCTGACGTAAAAATAAAAGAAAAAATATATAGATGGGAGCAAGATTTTTCTCGTAATTATTGGAAAAACGGTTTTATTAAAATAAAAAATGTCGAACAAATAAATAATTTCGGCGCATACATGAGCAAATATTTAGGTAAAGAGTTATTTTCCGGCAGAATGTTTGGAAAAAAGAAATTTTTTAGATCACAAGCATTATCTAGTCCGATTGAAATTTTAGGACACTACGCTCAAATATTTATAGAAAAGTTTTTATCTCTCTTATCCCCCGTATTTGAAAAAGTTTTTAAATCCGAATGGATTGGCGAGGTGGAATACTCCGCTTATTCTCTGGATTTTATCCCGTTTAAACAAGGGGTGTTTGAAAGGTCGACTTTATTTAAACCTATATGAAATTTACAGACGAACAATTAAATAGCTTTATTGTTCTATACGAGCAGAAGTTTGGCGAAAAATTAGATCGTGCGGAAGCACTACGCCAAGCTACTGCTTTGGTTTCGCTTGTAAAATTGACATATAGACCAATGAGCCGAAAAGACTTGAAAAAATACACTAAGAACCTTGAAAAAGATTATAAATGTGATATTATATAGATGACACCTAACGACAACTAAATAATCCTAAGGCTTTTATATTATATTTGTCCCCAGCAAGGGGCGGTTTCTGCCGATAAATATTGTCTTAGGATAGTGTTCGTTGGGTGTCCAGATAACCGTCCCTTTTTGTATTGTTAAATTTTATGAACACAGAAAACACAATTAAATATTTTGCTTATGTCCGTAAGTCCACCGAGGGAGAAGAACGGCAGGCTTTATCTATTGAAAGCCAAATAGATAGCGTTAGGAATACTTTTCCTGACTTAGAGATTGTTGATATATTAGAAGAAAAACACTCTGCTTTTAAACCGTATAATCGCCCTGTGTTTGATGATATGATAAGACGCATTAAAAAGGGTGAAGCTAGAGGAATTATTGCGTGGCACCCTGACCGATTAAGCCGAAATGAAATTGACGCCTCTACTATTACATATTTAGTAAGAACAAATATCATCCATGACTTAAAATTTGGTTCATACAATTTTGATAACAGCCCCGAGGGTATAATGATGTTGCAGTTAGCACTTTCTCAATCTCAATACTTTTCCTCTAAATTAGGAAAAGATGTTAAGCGTGGACTTGAAAAAAAATTACAAATGGGTTGGCGACCAGGACTCGCACCAGAAGGCTATTTAAATATCATTGGAGAATTACAAGGCCTAAAAGGCATAAAGATTGATAGAAAAAAATTTACGCTATTAAGAAAAGCCTTTAACTTAATGCTTACTGGAAATTATTCAGCTATGGAAATTTTGGATAAACTGAATAATCTTTGGGGATATAGAACTCATAAAAGAAGAAAATCCGGGGGAAATAAACTTTCTAAAAGTACTTGGTACAAAATGCTTTCAAGCCCATTCTACGCTGGAATCGTTATCTATAACAATGAAGAGTACAAAGGAAAGCATAAACCATTAATCACGTTAGATGAATTTAATCGCATCCAAGATTTACTAAGCTTGAAAGGCTCAAAAAGACGTCCTAAAGAAAGAAACTTCACTTTCACGGGTTTGTTTACCTGTGGCAACTGCAACTCCTCTATAACAGCCGAACATAAAACAAAATATATTAAAAGCGAAAGCAAAGTTAGAGGTTATGATTATTATCATTGCACGCACAAGAAAAAAGGATTTAATTGTAAAGAAGGCTCAATTGAAGAAAAAGAATTAGAAAAACAAATTAAAGGACTTTTAACTAAGCTTAAACTACATCCAAAATTCCTTGATTGGGCTTTAGAATATATTGAAGGTGAAAAAGGTAAAGAAAAAGAAGAAAAGAAAACAGTAGAAAAAAATGTTGAAAATGCTATTACAAATATAGAAAAACAAATCTCTAATTTAACTTTAATGAGATCTAAAGAATTAATCGACGATGAGGAATACAAAGGAGAAAAGGAAAAACTCAAAAAAGACATAGAAAAACTAAAGGGGAAATCAAAAAACAATAAAAGTGAGGACGAATTATTAGAATTAACGAAAGAACAATTTATTTTTGCAGTACATGCTTTAAATAAATTTCAGAAAGGAGATAAAAAGGCTAAAAAAGAAGTTGTTCTAAATTTAGGTTCGAACCGAAAGATATTAGGCAAAAAAATGCTAATATCAGTTTATAAATGGTTACTCCCCATTTTAGAAAACGCTAAAAAACTAAATCAAGAATTAGCAAGGTTAGAACCAACTAAAACCCTTATAAACACAACAAAAAAAGAGGCTTTCGCCTCTCTTCGTCTATGCTTGCACGGGTGGTAGGAATCGAACCCACACTAGAGGTTTTGGAGACCCCTGTACTACCACTATACGACACCCGCTTAAAAAAACGGTCTAAACCGCTTTATATTACTTATTTATATATTAATTATATAATAAAACACTAAGATTTGTCTAGAGACTTCTTATACTCCAACTCATAAATATGTAAAATAGTAACAGCAATAGATATGATAAGTGGTCCAATAATAACTCCCCAAAAACCAAAGATACTAAGACCGCCTAAAATAGAAAAAATAATAAATATTGGATTAACTTGAGCCTTCCCTTTTATCATATAACCACGTATAAGATTATCCGTATTACCTATCACAATAGATCCCCAAGCTAATAAAAATATACCCTGCCAAATATCACCAATAATAAGTAAATAAATACCTACGGGCACATAAATAAAAGCAGAGCCAATATAAGGAAGCAGAGATAGAAAACCCATAAGTATGCCTGCAAAAAAAGCCGGCAAACCAATAATCATAAATCCTATAGCTCCAATTAAACCTTGCGCGGCGGCGGTAATAAATGTAGAAACAAAGGTGGTATAGCTAACAGCCCTAAATTTTCTAAATATCTCTAGGTCATATTTATTAGATAAAGGCGACCAGTGCATTAATTTCTTGAGCATGTTTTTTCCATCTACAAAGAAAAAAAACATAGTTAAAATTATCATAGCTAAAGAAAATAAAAACTTAGTCGTCCCTTTAATCAAAAATGTAGCCCCGTCTAATAAGATATTACTAGATTTTTTTAAAGTATCAATAGCAAAATTCTTGAAGCTATCTAACTCTAAACCAAAAACGTTTAATTTTTCAAAAACAGTACCCTTAACCACTTCGCTAAGGTCATTTTGATTTAAAAGCTCCACAGTATCTTGATAAGCTACTACTGATTTTTGACCAGCATAAACTACTAAATTAGCCAAAGGGATAATAATTAAAAGCACTAAAAGAAAACACATAATAACAGCTGATAAATTCCTTCTGCCTTTTAAAAATTTAGTAAGTTTTTGATAGGGTCCATAAAAAATAGAAACCAAAATAGCTGCCACTAATATCTCCGTTATATAGGGTTTAAAAATCAAAAAACAACCTACTAGAGATAGAAGTAGAAGTAGCAATAAAAAAGGTTTTGAGATTTTATCCCTCATGCTATTTATTTAGTTTCTTTGTGCATTATATGTTTCTTGCAATTTGGACAATATTTTGAAAGCTCCATTCTTTCTTTCAAAGTTTTTTTATTTTTTCGAGAAAAATAATTAACTTTCTTACAAACAGTGCATTCGAATTTAATCATGTTATCTTGAGACATAAATTTAACTTCCTTAGCTGCTATAGCCAAGTTCTTTATTAATCATTAATTATGTGCTTAGTATAGCAATAAATAAATATAGCAGTCAACTATTATTAAATTTATTTTTTTATATATAGTTTTATATCCTCACCTATTTCTGACATTTGGGACAAAAATGAGTCCCTCGACCAACTAACTTAATTTTCTCTATAATTACACCACAAATTTCACACTTTTGACCCTTCTTTCCGTAAATTTTCAATTCTGAAGAAAAATTACCTTTATTTCCTTGACTATCAGTATAGTCACTAAATGTAGTCCCTCGTTTATCTATGGCTTTTTTTAAAACTCGTGAAATATTTAAGAATAATCTTTCTTCTTCTTTTTTACTTAAATCTTTAGCTTTTCTTCTAGGATCTATCGCTGATAAATATAGTGATTCATCAACGTAAATATTCCCCAAACCTGCAATTAAACCTTGATTTAAAAGAATGGCTTTAATTGAAGTATTTCTATTTTTAAGTACATCTCTAAAGTTTTTAATCTTAAAATTAGCAGTCAAAGGTTCTATACCAAATTTTTTTTCAACTTTCTTAAAACCTTCTTCATCTGTAAGTTTAGCATAAGCAAAGCGTCTAATGTCATTAAAAAATAATCTACTTCCTGAAAAATCAATAATCAAACGAGTAAACTTGTTAGGTAAACTACCACCCATAGCTTTTTCAGGACTCTTTTTAGAAAAAGAATGTCCGCCTGCTATTAAATGACTCTTTTTTTGAAAGATAAGCTGTCCGGTCATTTTTAAATGAATAAGTAAGTATACTTTATTTGAAAAAACAAATATCAATAGTTTTCCTCTTCGTCTAATTACTTCAAGGCTACTAGCAACTAAAACCTTATTCCACATTTCCTGAGACCCTTCTACAACTTTAACATCTCTAGTTTCAACTCCTTTAACTTTTTTACCAAGTAAAAATTTTTCTAAATCTCTTCTTATTGTTTCAACTTCGGGAAGCTCAGGCATAATTAAAAAACTAAAAGTAATACAAAAATAAGGGCTAAAAGTAAAATCTCTATAGTAAATATTTTTATAAAACTTCTACCTACTTTATGAGGGTTAATTAACATATAATTATTTATTAAGCTTTAAATCCTTAATTATTTTTTTTATTAACTGTGAAAATTTTTCTGCTCGAAAATGTCCCTTCATCTTTTTAATTAAAAAAAATTCTGCCTTATCTAATTTCTCTCTATATTTATCCGCCTCTTTAGCAGGAACTATATCATCATCTTCGGAAAAAAATAATGATAAATTATCGGTCTGCTTTTCTAAAAGACTTAAATCATGTTTTAATTTAAAACCACCCGCCAAATCCTCCTTAGGCAAACTATCATCAAAAGGAGGAGCGATTAAATATAGGCTTTTAATATTTTTATCTATTTTATTCTCTGATAAATATTTAGCTAAAAACATTGCCCCTAATGAATTACCAATTAAAACTAAATCTTTATTTAAAACAGATAGTAAATTTTCAAAATAAATTTTCCATTCCTCGTATTTAGCATTTTCGCTACAAGGCATTTTGGGTCTTATAATCTTAAAAAAAGGTGCCAATTTTTTATCTAAATAACTTTTACTCCAAGACTCATATTTATCTAAATAAATATCTCTATTTTTTAAAAAATTTAAATAATCAGATCTTTTTTTAAAAGTATTTCCCCCATGTATTAAAACTAATTGAACTTTTTTCATAGTATCATACTATATAATATATCATTAACTGTTGTAACTATAGCAAATTTATCAGCTAAAATCCAGAACAATTATTTCCTAACAAAAAAGTAGTAAGCTTATAAGCTACTACAATTAAATGTGGGCCGAGTTGGATTCGAACCAACGAAGGCGAAAGCCAGCAGATTTACAGTCTGCCCCGGTTGACCGCTTCGGTATCGACCCTGTATATTTTCAAATAATAAAGCAATGATAAATTTTTGTCAAACTCATATTCACAATTTATATTTTGACATAATTTATTGTATTTCTGGTGCAACTCCAGCACTCGTACCAGTTGAAGGATTGATAACATCAAAAAGAACAAAATTAACCATAGCATAAGAAAAGAATATTACTGCTAAACCTATAATAGACCAAAGAATAATATCTCTTCCCTTCTTAACTTTTTCCGGTGCACCTGAACTAGTCATCCAAGTAATTCCACCATAGACAAACATCAAAAGAGTTAGAGAACCTACTACTCCTAAAATAGCATTAATTACTCTACCAACTACTCCCTGAATAGTTGTATTACTTCCTAAAGGATTGCTAAGCGATACACCAGAAGCAATTACATTATTAGCATTAGAGAAAAACAATAAACTGAAAAATGCTAATAAAATAACAAAGGAAAAAAATTTTTTTATCATATATTTAATTAAAAACTTAACTAATGTCTATAAACAATATATCATAAAAAAGAAAAAAGAGGAATATTTTTTTATTCCTCTTTATTGTTTTAAATTTTGACTCGTCTAGGTCTTATAAGTTGAACCCTTACAGTAGACCCGTTGGAATTAGAACCTATACAAGGTTCTTTGTAACCGGACAAAACTCCGGTCTTCACTTTATATTTAGCATTTCTATTTAAAGAGCTGACAAAGATATCTGTATCTTTACTTATTCTGAAAGATGCAACTCCTTTTTTATTAATATTGGATATATAAATTATATCCCCTTTCAATATATCAGCTCCGTAGAGACCGGTTTTGAATTCTCCCTGACTTGTGTGAACTTCACTAAAAACAGTGTCATAAACATAAATCCACTTTACAGTTTGAACTGGAGTAACCTTAGCAGGTACCTTTCTAACTACTGAAACCTTTTTCTGAAGTTTCTCTTTAGTTAGAAGTACGCAAGTGTCTTGATTAACGGGGTGAAGAAAAAATTTCTCTCCATTAACATCTTGAACTGGGTTAAGGTTCTTGTGATAAACCTCTCTGGTCTTCAAGTTAACCCACTTAATCGGTTCATTATTTTGATCAAAATTTCTTTCATTTATAGCAGGTAATAAATACCAGCCCAAAAGAAACACTATCATCAAACCAAAGACAATTCTTTTAGTCATCTTGGTATTTTTATTACTAGGAAATGCAGCTCCTAGCGTTAAAAGAATAACTATGGCTATTATTGTCGTTAAACCAAATTCTATATACCAAGTAGCGTAAAAGTTATTCAACTCCAGAATATATTCAGTAGCATACTTAGCCACTAACACGGCTGCTACTGCTAAAACTATTCTGACTAAAGCTAAAATATAATCCTTAGCCCAACCTAACTTTATTTCCTTGTTCCTTTTTACTGATTCAACACTTTGTTTTACCTTACTTGAGCTTTGTTTTCTTATAAATCGTGCCATTTTTCCTCCTTTTTTAACTGTTTGCAATTGAGGCGCCACCGGCTTTAGCAGAAGCACCTAATTGAGCATTTCTATCTCCGATAATAATAGTAGTCTTTCCGCCAGATTTAGTTACCCAAGCACCTCTTTTATCTTCTAACTCTTTAGATCCTTCCCAATGCTGGCGCTCATTAATTATTCTCGTCGCCTGTTCCTCATCTATACCTAAGGCTAAAAGTTTTTGTAAAGAAGCTTCAATACCATCAGATTCTTCAATCCAGGCTTTTTTAACACCTCCGGCACTAATTTCAGCTGTTTCAGCATCAATTCTAGCGACTTGCTGATTAACTTGTGCTATATTTTTCTTTTTTTGGATTTCCTCAATATCATGAGGTAAAATAGTATCCTCTAAAAGAAAACTACGCAACCAAACTCCATAATCCCGTAAGTAAATAATAATGGAGCCACTTTCCTTTATAATGTATGAATACTCAACATCACTATTCTCTGCCTCTTCTTTTAAATTACATTCATCCCAGTTTTCCATTTTATCAAGAAATATCTGCTTTAAACCAAGATTTTCTTTTTCGTTATCTACTTCATCCAGATCTCTTGTTCGACAATAATCTCTTAACAAAGACCTGAACCAAGCTTTCAAATCATCAACATAATCTTCTCGACCTAAATAAGCCTGCTTTACATCAACTGTATAAAAATACAACTTGGCAATTAAATACGCCTGAGTATCCTTAAATTCAGTCAAGACTGAACTTTCATTATTTTTAGCGGCTTCGACCACAACTTCTCTTTCAAAAATTGGCAAGGGATAAATAGCTATAGGAAAATACTTTACTTCCCCATCTTTATCTTTTTCCAAATCAAAAATATCGAAATAAGGAAAGACTATATGCGCACCTGGACCCAAGACTTTATAAAAATCTTCAAAGGCTAAAAGCACAACCTTACTCTTAGCGGGGACAGGATAATAACCATCATAAACAACTTTAGTTGCAAATAATAAACCAGTAAAGACTCCTATAATTATTGCCAAGTAAAAAGGCAAAACAAAGGTTAAACCCGCTACTACTAGCAGGGCTACAAAGACTATGGCTACAAAGGTAGCTAGCCAAATCAAATCTACATGTTCTTTCATAATACATATCTCCTTTTATTTATTTTTTTTATTTAATTTTCAAATATCACTTTCTTCAGCCTCTTAACGCTTTAGAAATCATATTATTATATAATATTTTTACAATTATGTCAAGAAAAATATAAAAAATATAAAAAATAACCTTATCATTAAAGTTATTTTATACTCAAGTAATTTAAAAAAATTATTATCTAAATAAATTAAAAAATATTTTTTAAAGCTTCTTTAACTCTCTGAGCACTATCAATTATATCTTTATCTACTTTTTTTAAAGCTTCTCTAGATTCCTGAAGTGAATAGCCTAAAGACATTAAAGCATCTATTTCATCACTTAAATTCTGTGAATATTCAATACCTGAGGCTTGTATTTCACTTTCTAACTTAGCCACCTTATCTCTGAGCTCCAAAACCACTCTTTCAGCCGTCTTTTTTCCTACCCCTGAAACTTTTGTTAGCAAGCTAACATCCCCAGAAGCAATAGAAGATTTTAAATGCTCTGTGCCTGTAAGCGACATAAGACTTAAAGCTGATTTAGGACCAATTCCTGAAACTGAAATTAGCATTTCAAACATTTCTAAATCCTTAGCTAAATTAAAACCATATAGATCTTCAGCATCTTCTTTAATATTGTGATAAAGAAAAAAAGAAGTTTCATCTCCCTTATTTAATTCAGCTAAAATTTCAGGGGCTATAAATATCTTATAACCTAAACCTTGATTTTCTAAAATTAAATAAGTGCTTGTCTTTAAAATTATTTGTCCTTTAATAAAAGCTAACATATATTTATATTTTTCTTCTTAAAACACTAAATGACTCTAATTGTTTATCTGTTTCAATTAAAACCACCTGACCGCCACCGCCACCATGAGCTTCTTCAAGCTTCTGTTTAGTATTATAATCGATTATTTTATTTAATTTTTTTTTCTCTACTATATAACCAGGTCTTATTATCTCAATTTCATCCTCTAATTTCAAAGTATTATGAACTTTAACTTCACTAATAAAACCTATATCTTTTTGTTTTTTAGAGCTAATTACCTGACCACAAAATTCCCATTTAGGTACAGAATTTTCATTCTTTAAATTTTGAGCTCCTTTACCTTTTTCAAACATAAAACCTTCTGTAAAGCCACGATGGTTGAGCTTATTTTTTAACTCTTCATATAAAAAATTAAGCTGTTTTTTCTTGTCACTCTCTTTAGTCTTTGAAAAATGTAGGTCAATTGCTTGTCTGTAAGCACCAACTACATTAGCTAAATAATAGACACTCTTAGCCCTGCCTTCAATTTTTAAGGCATCTATACCTGATTTAATTATCTCTGGAATTCTCCTAAGCAAACACAAGTCCTCTGAATTTAAAATATATGATCCATTCTTCTCTTCTCCTAACACAAAAGATCCCTCATGGCCAATTGGTTTTATTTCATATTCCCAACGACAAGGCTGAACACAATCACCTAAGTTAGCATCTCTGTCCATTATTTGTTTAGATAAAAAACAGCGACCTGAATATGCCATACAAAGTGCCCCATGGACAAAGCTTTCTATCTCTAAATTTGGAACTTTCTTTTTAATTTCAGATACTTCTTTTAGACTAAGCTCTCTAGCTAATATAACTCTTTTAACCCCTTGTTTTAAATAACTCTGAGCTGAAAGCCAGTTTGTGCAATTAGCTTGTGTACTTAAACTAATGCTTACCTCAGGCCAAATCTCCTTTATTAAGGTTATAAAGCCTGGATCAGAGACAAACAAAGCATCTGGCTTAAGTTTCTTTAATTTAAGTATATGTACTTTAGCTTTCTCTAAGTGGCAATTATGAGCAAAGATATTTAAAGTGATATAGGCTTTTTTATTTAACTTATGAGCATAATTAATACCTAGTTTTAAATCTTTCCAAGTAAAATTATTAATTCTCACTCGTAGGGAAAACTCTGGTAAACCAAAATAAACGGCATCAGCGCCAAAAGCTAAAGCTGTTTTAAGTTTTTGCAAATCTCCCGCAGGAGCTAAAAGTTCTGGTTTATTCATTGTATATAAAATTAAACTGATTTAAATTGTTAAAATCTTTTAACTCTGATAAGTCCTGAAGTGAAAACAATTTCTATCCCCTTCTTTTCTAATTCATCTAAAAATAGATTCATTCCTAAAGAATCAGATGACATGTGTCCAGCAATAATAACATTTAAATGATATTTCTCCGCTTCTTTTCTGTGTTCTTCTGACATATGCATTCCTAAAATAGTCCCAAAACCATATTGAGCCATTTTTTCAAATACATCTTTAGAGCCTGAGGTTCCACCTGTAAACTCGGTAACAGCTATTTTTCCACAACTACTATCTCTACTGCCAGTAAATAACATAGGACCAGTTAATTTTTTCTGCGCTTCTCTATACTCAGGAACATCCTCTAAAATACTTAAAATATCTTCAACATATTCTGGTTTTTTTTCAGTAATTAAATCAGAAATATATCTTGCTGATAAATTATCAGCTGTAGTATGAGTGCAGACATAATCTACTCCTAAAAGCTTAGCTGTATCAACTGAGCGATAATGATTAGCTCCATTTACCCCTCTAGAAACTTCACTCATTCTAAGTTTTAACGTAGCTTCAGCAATGTTTATAGGTAAACCATAGGAAGCTAGAACCTCCGCTTGGAGTTGCATAACACTGGATAAATCAGCTAAAGCTTCTCCCTGAGGATGGTGAGTTAAAACTAAATCAATATCACCTAATTGTTTAGCTAAAAGAAGTTCTGGAGTTTCCATGTCAATACCAACTAAAATCTTTTTTATCTCTCCTTTATTATTATCAACTAGCAAACGACTATCAGTATATGGATTAAATAATTTTTCTTTATCAAATTTAAGTTTATCTTTTTCTGAAAAATTTTGATATTTTATATTAATTCTCTCTAAAAGCTTCTTAACTCTTTCCTCTCCTCTTAAATCCGCTTCTATAGCTTTAGAAATAGCTAATTGCATTATCTCTTTACTAGTCATGATTATTATATAATTATATTATTATAATTTAAGTTTCTCTGTCTACATCTAAACCTCTCAATCTTTTAATTCTCTCTTCTATAGGTGGATGTGTGGCAAAAACTCGACTAATAGCACTACCATTTTTATTTTTTTTATTTAAAGGCGAGGCTATAAATAGATGAGCCGTTGATTTATTAGCTGTTTTTACCGGTAAAGGATCGGCGCTAATCTTCTCTAAAGCTCTAGCTAAACCCTCTGGATATCTAGTTAAAAGAGCTGCGTCAGCATCAGCTAAGTATTCTCTTTGACGAGAAATAGAAAATTTAAGTAAATAAGCAAAAATTGGAGCTATTATAATTAAAGCTAATAATATAATACCTGTCCAACCCCCATTTTTTTTATTATTTCCTCTAAAAATACTAGCATATCTTAAATAATCAGCTAACATAACTATTCCTCCTACTAGAACAGTTATTAAAGTTGCCAGTAATATATCACGATTGCCAATATGAGACAGTTCATGAGCAATTACTCCCTCCAGTTCACTTCTCTCTAATTTATTTATAATCCCCGTAGTTAAGGCAACTACTGCATGATTTTTATCTCTACCTGTAGCAAAAGCATTAGGTGAGTTATCTTCAATAATGTATATTTTAGGTAAAGGCAAGCCTGCAGTAATACACAAATTTTCCACTAATCTATATATCTCCTTGTTATCTTCAAACTTCAGCTCCTTAGCTTTACTAAAAGATAAAATTAATTTATCACTATACCAATAACTACCTACAGTTAAAGCTAAACTAATAATTACAGCAAAATATAATATGGAACTATCGTCATATATGTAGCTTATACCCCAGCCAGCTAAAATAAACAGAATAAAAAATAAACTAAGTAATAGATAACTCTTATTCTTGTTATTCTTAGCTTTAGTGTATAGACTAGACATAAATTTATTTAAAGTAATTATTAACTACAAGTGCGACATTTTTTTAGTAGACTTAAACTTAAAAATCAACCTTTACTGGTTCAGCTTCACTACTTTCAATTTCAAAATAATCATATTTTGTAAATTTAAGCTTACTGGCGATTAAATTACTAGGAAATACTTGTATTTTTGTATTAAAGTCTCTTACATTAGCGTTATAGAATCTTCTAGAGGCTTGAATTTTATTTTCAGTATCAGACAATTCTCTTTGTAATTCTAAGAAGTTAGTATTAGCTTTTAAGTCAGGATAACTTTCTGACAAAGCAAAAATTGACTTCAAGGCTGAGCTAAGCATATTCTCTGCTTCAGCTTGCTTTTGCACATTACTACCTTGCTGGTTATTTACAGCTAAATTTCTAGCTTCTACTACTCTTTCTAAAGTTTCTCTCTCGTGTTTAGCATAACCTTTAACTGTTGAAATTAAATTAGGAATTAAATCATAACGTCTCTTAAGTTGTACATCTATATCACTCCAAGCTTCATCCACCCTATTTTTAAGGCGAATTAAACCATTGTAAAGAGATACAATTGCAATAATAGTTACAACTACTACTGCAATAATTATCCACCAAGTTGTTGTCATATATTTATAGATTACGAGCTCTTTTGTAGCTCTAAATTATTAATAATTATTTATTTGATTTTTTCTAAACCGAGCGAAACTATATTATTATTTATTTTAACATTTTTTTGAACAAATAAATCCTCAGCTTGAGAAAAAATAAATTCTTGTGCTAAAACTTCCTCCAACATTTCTTTGCTATATATAGTCATAGCTTCTTGAATTTCTTTATCGTCACTATACCAATAGACTTTTACTGTATCAGAAATAGTTAAAGAACTTTCCTTGCGTAAATTATTTATCAATCTAACAAATTCTCTTTTTATACCCTCTAAGATTAGTTCGGGACTTAAATTAATATCTAAAACTACTTCTAAAATTTCAGCTTTTTCACTTTGTTTAGTAATTACTTCTTTAACATTTAATTCACTTTTTAGTAAGTCTTTTTCAGCTTCACTAAATGTTAAAATCTTATCACAAAATACCGTAACAGATTTTAGTGGCTGTCTAACTCTAAATCCACTTTTATCTCTTTTAGCTAAAGCAAGTTCAACAATTTCTCTAAGAACAACCATTCTCTCTAAAACATTCTTTTCAATACTTTCAAAATCAGGCCAAGGCTCTAAATGAACACTTTTTTCCTTGTCTTGATAGTTATTTCCAGTAATTTTTTGCCATAAATCTTCAGCTAAAAAAGGCATAAATGGAGCAATTATTAAGGCTATTTTTTCAAAAACATAAACCAAAGTACTAAGAGCCTTCTGCTTATCCTCTGCATTTACTCCTTTTAATCTATCACGACTACGCCTAAGATACCAAGTTGATAAATCATCTATTAACTTAGTTATGGGCTTCACTGCTTTAGGTAAACTATAGTCTTCCATCGCTTTGTTTATCTCTGATCCACTCTCATTTACTCTGGAGATAATCCAAATATCTAGAAAATCTTCACTCTTAACTCTAGCTAAACTCTTATCTTCATATAAATTATAGAATTTAAAAACATTATTTAAAAGCATAACAGTTTTACGCTTAGCTTCTAAAACTCCACTTTCTGAAAAATTCATATTATCTGCTAACATCACTGGAGATGATAATAAATAATATCTTAGCGCATCTGCTCCATATTTATCTAATATAAGTAATGGATCAGGATAATTTTTAAGTTTTTTAGACATTTTTTTACCATCTTCAGCTAGAACAATTCCATTAACAATAGTATTTAAGAAAGCCGAGCTATCCATTAAAGCCGTGGAAATAACATGCATATAATAAAACCAAGCCCTGGTTTGATCTACTCCTTCAGCAATAAATTGAGCTGGAAAATTAGCTTCAAATTTATCTTTATTTTCAAAAGGATAATGCATTTTAGCATAAGGCATAGATCCTGACTCAAACCAGCAATCTAAAACATCTTCAATTCTCTCCATAGTACCACCGCAAGCACTACATTTAAACCTTATCTTATCAATTACGTGATTGTGTAAATCACTAATAGTTTGACCAGATAGATCTTCTAACTCTTTAACTGAGCCAATAACTTTTTCCGCTTGGCAACTACTACAACGCCAAAGTGGAATAGGACTAGCCCAAAATCTCTGTCGGCTTATAGACCAATCTCTAGCTCCTTCCAACCATTTACCAAAGCGACCATTCTTTAAATGATTAGGACTCCAGTTTATATCTTTAGCTCTTTGTAGTAACTTATCTTTAATAGCTTCCACTTTTACAAAATATGAAGAAGTAGCATAATTTAAAAGTGGAGTATCGCAACGCCAACAATGAGGATAACTATGTTCATATTTTTCTTTACTATATAGTAAATTGTTGTGAGCTAAATATTTAACAATTTCAATATCTGTAGCCATGTGATCACCTAAAGGCTTTACCATTACATTAGGAAAGTCCTTAACCTCAGCTTTAAAATGGCCACTCATATCAATGTGTTGTATAAAAGGCAACTTATATTTCTTCCCTAAATTCAAATCATCTTCACCAAAAGCAGGGGCAATGTGGACTACTCCCGTTCCGTCTTCAGTAGTAACAAAGTCAGCTGAATATATTTTCCAAGCTTGTTCTTTATTTTCTAAATCCTCATCTTTATAGTATGGAAATAAAGGTTCATATTGTAAGTTCAGTAAGTCAGA
>CAYMGT010000006.1:0-10305 GCA_964390115.1 uncultured Gammaproteobacteria bacterium | reverse complement strand
ATCTTTTATATCCCTATAACCCTCACTAACCTCAGATTGCGAAAGAGTAGTTTCACAACGAGGACAAATGTGCATACTCTTATAATTTTGATAAATTAAATCTTTATCCCACAAACTCTTAAATACCCACCAAATACTCTCCATATAGTCTCTGTCCATAGTTTTATAACTACTATCCATATCTACAAAACGACCTATTTTTCTAATAACTTTTTTCCAGTCATCAGCAAATTCCAATACACGACTCTGACAACTTAAATTAAATTTTTCTACACCTATATCTAAAATTTCTTTCTTGCTACCTATATTCATTTCTTTCTCTACAATGTTTTCTATTGGTAGTCCATGGCAATCCCAACCCCACTGTCTCTCTACTCTATAGCCTTTCATGGTCCAAAATCTAGGTACAACATCTTTTATAACAGATCCGGCTAAATGACCATAATGCGGAGTTCCTGTCGCAAAAGGAGGTCCGTCATAGAAAATATAGTCCCCTAAAGGAGCCTGCTTGTTAACAGATTTTTGAAAAATATGATTTTCTTCCCAAAAATTTAAGACTTTTTCTTCTACATTTTCTTCTACTGATAAGTTATCCTTAATACTCATAAATATTTAATCTAAACGATTTATAATTGATAATATTAAGTATTATAGATAATTAAAGGCTTAAAGTCAATTTAAATATAACACATCAAATTTTAAAACCCTTGACTAAAGACTGATCTAGTGATTAAATAATATAATGCTCATTTTAAAATTATATAATTATGGAAACAGTTGCAATGTTTAATGAATTTGGTATTTATGCGATGGCTCTGGTTACCCTATTAGCTTTAGGGATGATTATTAGGGAATTTATTATTCCCAAAGAGAAAAGAGCGCTTAGAGGAGTAATGTTTTTTGCTCTGATTGTAGCCCTGCTGGCTATGTGGTATGGGGCTAATTTCATGCCTCTTCCCAGTGAATCTTTCTGGGCTGAGCTTTTAACAACAAACTGGCCGTAAAAATATCAAAACAAAAAAATAAGCCACTTTAAAAAATAGAGTGGCTTTTAAATTTTAAAAAATTCAAAGTATTGTTTTAAAATTTGATGTATTATATTTAAATAGAATAGATGCTATAATCCATTAATTTTTTCATAATATATTAACTATTGTATACCTTAAAGGTATTCTACAGTTGAATAATGCAATATCTTTGTGTTTGCTAAAACAACTACTTTCCGCAACACTTCTTGTATTTCTTGCCACTGCCACAAGGACAAGGATCGTTTCTACCTATCTTCTCCCCTAAATCATTTTTAGCCTTAGCGAGAGCAATATGAAATCCACTGTCATTACTTTCTGTCATAGTCTTAGCTGGAGCTTGATAATTTTTAGCTCTATCAGCTAAGCTAGGAGCGGTAAAAAATTCTTGACTCTGCGCCTCTATAGCCACAGCAGTCTTATATATAGAGTACACTACTTGTTTTTGGATTAAGTTCTCTAATTCTTTAAACAGTCTAAAAGCTTCCCTCTTGTATTCCACTAAAGGATCTCTTTGCCCATAACCTCTAAGACCAATTCCTTGTCGCAGATAACTTATAGTCTCCAAGTGTTCTATCCATAGATTATCTATAGAACGAATTAGTATGCCTTTTTCAACTTCAGCAAAATTTACATTTAAACTTTTAAAATTATTTTTTAATGATAAATAAGAATCTTTAGCTAAATTTTTTAATTTATCTAAAATCATTTGCCTCATCTCTTCTTTTTTCTGGCTATTATCTTTTCTAATATCTTCTAACTCTAATAGTAAATCTGTCGGAGCAGAAAAAATAGTCCTACTAACTTCATAAATTTCTTGCAAATTCCAATCTTTTAAATTCTCTGAAGCAGTATGAAATAATACTACATCCTCTATTTCCTGACTAACTAAATTTAATATTCTTTCAGTTAAAATATCTTGCTTATCTTCAGAGCTTTCATAGCTTTTTAATATTTCCCTTCTCCTCTTATAGATAGTTTCCCTATGCTTGTTTATAACATCATCATACTCTACTAAATGTTTTCTCATATCAAAATTATTACCCTCAACTTTTTTCTGAGCTGATTCTAAAGAACGGGATACTAGACTATTTTGAATTGGAGTGCTCTCAGGTAAACGCAATCTACTCATTAAAGACTTCATTCTATCGCCACCAAAAATACGTAGCAAATCATCTTCAGCTGAAACATAAAATTGACTAGAACCTGAATCTCCTTGACGACCAGCTCTACCTCTTAACTGATTGTCAATTCTTCTAGCCTCGTGTCTTTCTGTACCAATGACATGCAGACCACCTAAAGCTTTTAATTCCGTTTGTTCCTTTTCTGTACTCGGGCTACCACCTAAGACAATATCTACCCCTCTACCTGCCATATTAGTGGCAATAGTAATAGCACCCTTAGTTCCCGCTTGGGAAATAATTTGAGCTTCTTTAACATGATTTTTAGCATTTAAAACTTGAGGGCTTAAACCTTCTTGCTCCATTAAATTTACTAAAAATTCATTTTTTTCAATAGAAATTGTACCAATTAAAACCGGTTGACCTAATCTATTTTTTTCTTTTACATCTTTTATAACCGCTTTAAATTTACCCAACTCAGTTCTAAAAATTAAATCACCATTATCTTTTCTAACTACAGGTCTATGAGTTGGTATAGATACAGTCTCTAAATTATATATCTTAAAAAATTCCTCTGCTTCAGTTAGAGCTGTTCCCGTCATACCAGAAAGTTTTTCATATAGACGAAAATAGTTTTGAAAAGTAATCGTAGCTAAAGTCTGAGATTCTCTTTTAACCTCCATACCTTCTTTAGCCTCTATAGCCTGATGTAAACCTTCGCTATATCTTCTACCAGGCATTAAACGACCTGTAAACTCATCAACGATTATAACCTCTCCGTCCTTTAAGACGTAGTCTCTATCTTTTTTAAAAAGTACTCTGGCTTTAAGTGCTTGTTCAATGTGATGGACCTCTTTAATTCCCCCTGAGACATAAATATTTTCTACTCCTAACCATTTTTCCATTTTAGAAATACCTTCCTCCGTTAAAGTGGCACTTTTCATTTTTTCATCTAAATTATAGTCCTTATTTTCTTCTAGTCTCTCTACTAACTGAGAAAATTTAAAATATTTATCCGTTGACTCTTCAGCTGGAGCGCTGATTATAAGGGGAGTTCTAGCCTCATCTATTAAAATAGAATCTACCTCATCAACAATACAATAATTTAAAGGTCTTTGTACGGCATCTTTTAAACTACCTACCATATTATCACGCAAATAATCAAAGCCAAATTCATTATTTGTGCCATAACTTATATCTGTCATATAGGCTTCTTGTCTAGAAATAGGACGAAAATGTTGAAGACGAGGGTCGTAGGCACTATCATCTATATATTCTGGATCATATACAAAAGCTCCATCATGAACAATAACTGAGACACTTAACCCCAAAGCACTATAGACAGGACCCATCCAACCTGCACCAACTTTAGATAAATAATCATTGACAGTTACTAAGTGAGCCCCTTTGCCAGAGAGCGCGTTTAAAAATAAGGGTAAAGTAGCAACTAGCGTTTTACCTTCTCCAGTTTTCATCTCAGCAATTTTACCTTGATGTAAAACTAAACCACCGATAAGCTGAACTTTATAATGTCTTAAACCTAATACTCTACGTGAAGCTTCTCTAACTAAAGCAAAGGCCTCAGGTAAAATGTCATCTAAAGTCTTACCTTGACTTACTGCTAATTTTAAACTCTCAGTCTGTTTCTTTAAATCTTCTAAAGACAGAGATTTCATCTTCTCTTCTTTCCCTTCAACTTCCTTTATTACAGGCTCTAATGATTTAATAATTTTAGCATTAGGATCGCCCAAAATTTTTGTAAATAATTTCATAACAAATATTTATTCAAATAGTTTTATCTTATTAAACTTCTAGCCTTTCTTTGCTTAGAAGCTTTCTTCTCCTTATATTTTTTAATTATCATATCTAAATGGTCTTTAACTTTATCAATTGCCTTATATAACTCTTCAGCATTTTTTTCAACTCTAAGTAACTCACCAGGAACATCTAAATTTACCTCAGCTCTATATATTTTTCCACTATGCCCCTTACCCGACTCTAACTCTACCTCAAAATCACAATTAATCACCTGAACATTTACTAAATATTTCTCCAACATATTCATCTTTTTTTCAATATAATCCCTTAATTCATTAGTCAATTCAAGTTTTGTAGCTTTAATATTTACATTCATATAGTTTAGATTAATAATAAGTTAATTAATTTTACTATTTAAAATTCTTAGGAAAAAAACCTAGCTATATCTTTAAAGGTAACAAATAAAACTAATAGCATAAGCAACATAAAGCCTAAATTGTGAATAGCATTCTCAACTTCTTTCTTTACCGGTGATCCTTTAATTTTCTCTATCAGTAGAAAAAGTAATCTGCCACCGTCTAAAGCAGGAAAAGGTAAAATATTTATCACTGCTAAATTTAATGATAATAGAGCAGCAAACTGTAATAGATAAGTAAAACCCATGCGAGCAAAACGTCCCGTTAAATCAGCAATGCCAATTGGACCAGCTAGTTGAGCGGTAATTGGTTCGGAGATAAATAGACTTTTTATAAGCCCCAAGAAACCTAAAATAATTGCCCAAAGATAAAATATCGCTCCTCTCATACCCTCCCAAATTGCAGAAAAAAATGTCAACTTAACCATGCCTGTCGCCGCCATAGCTATACCTACATAGCCTTTACCGTCTTTATCATTAGGAGTTAAATTTAAAGTTAAACTTTCATTTTGTCTAATAATTTCAAACTCTAATTCTTTATTAGGGCTTCCGGCAACAATAGACTGTAATTCTTCTTGACTATCTATAGTCTCACCAGAAATTACAGAAATAATATCACCCATTTCCAAGCCTCCTGCTTTAGCAGCTGAGTTAGGTAAAACCTCTACCACCTGAACTTGAGCTTGACTAACTTGAGCGCCTTTAGGCAAGTTATCCGTACCTGAGGGGAAACCTATCATATAACCAACAGCTATTAAAACAGCAGCTAAAACAATATTCATAAATACACCTGCTGATAAAATAAGGGCTCTTCGCCAAGCTGGCTTAGAACTAAAACTATCTTCATCAGCTACGTCATCACCATTTTCACCTTTAATTTTTACAAAACCTCCCAAAGGTACGTAGTTTAATGAGTATATAGTACTTTTAGCATCCTTAACTTCTTTACTACCTTTAACTTTCTTCCACTTGCCATCATTAGACTTATAAAACCCAATAGCACGAGGAGGAAAACCTAAACCAAATTCTTCAGCTTTTACCCCGTTTTTTCTAGCTACTAAAAAATGTCCTAATTCATGAACGAAGACTAAAACCGCCAAAACGGCGATAAAAATTAAAACTGTATATAAAATTGCCATAGAAATATTTATTATTTAAGTTATTAAACTGTCATTATATCCTCTTCTTTTTTATCTCGCAAGTTTTTTAATTGATCATTTAGATCAGAAATAGTTTCATCTAATTCTTTAATATATAAAAACTTGTCATCCTCAGTTATATCCTTCTCCTCTTCAGCATTTTCAATATCTTCTTTTATTTCTTCTCTAATTTGCCTTAAAACAATTCGAGATTTTTCTTGTTTTTCATTAAGTTTTTTTACATACTCAAGGCGACTTTCCTCTGTAAGCTGAGGAATAATTAGTAATAGCTTATCCCCTTCGTTTCTAGCACTGAGTCCTAAATTAGCTTCAGTTATGGCTTTTTCAATATTCTTTAAAACTGACTTATCCCAAGGGGTTACGCTAATAGTTTTAGCGTCCATAACGGAAACATTGGCCACCGCTTGTAACTTATTATTTATACCATAAGCATCTACTGAAACACTATCTAAAATAGCTGGGTTAGCCCTACCAGTTCTAATGGTAGAGATTTCTTTTTTAAAAAATTCAATAGCTTTGTCAAATTCTGTTTGTTTTTGAGAAATAAATTCATTCATATAATTGAATATTTAATATTATTAATTATTAGATTATTTTACTTCAGGTTGCTGTCTTACCCCTAAATAGATGGCCCTAGGATCACTTTGATCAACTACAATATCAGAGGTCATTCTAGCTGTTGGCAAGTCTACAACTGTCCAGCTAAGTCCACCGTCTAAAGATCTAACAAAAACTGACTTAGTGCCATAATATATCTCATCAGGATTACTCACATTAAAATCCATGGCTAAAATATCTGATTTATTAGCTGCGGTTAAAAGATCAATTTTTTCCCAACTTAAACCTCCATCATTAGAGCGAATTAAAAACTTATTTGTAGCCCAGATTATAACACTGGAATCTTTAGAGAATTTTAAATCAACAAAATTCTTACCAATATCAATACCCTCAAAGTTATTTTTTAAATTAGGTAAGTCTGATGTCTCTAAACGATTAGGAAAACGACTTAACTCTTCAAAGCTAGGAATACTGTCTGAGCTAAAACGATAGAGATTGTTTCCTGAGCTAACTACAAATATATCTCTACTATCACTAGGGTTGATAATGATATCCTCTATAGCCCCTTTAAAGATCTTAATTCTTTTCCAACTTCTACCATTATCTATACTCTTAAACATATCCTTATTACTAGTACCCACATATATATTACTAGTATCATAATGATCAATGGCTATAGCAGTTACTTTAACTCCAGGATTCGGGTCTAAATAGACTTGTTCCCAGCTACGATTACAGTCAACACTTCGCAGTACCTTATTTGAAACTGTAGCATAAATAGTACATTTATCTTTAGGGTCTACCACCACATCTAAAATAGTAGAAGAACCTAACTTGTCCGCCTTCTGCCAACCTTTAGCAATATTATAGGTATAGTATAAGCCGAGGTCATAACTAGCTAAATAAATCGCCTGAGCATCATTAGGATCAACTGATAATTCTCTTACATTTATATAACCAATACTCTTGTTACCAGAAACATCAGGCATTTTAGTCATATGTACCCAACGTTGCCCTTGGTCAGTACTAACATACACTCCGCCATTATCAGTCATATCTACACTATCTTTCTTTTTAACATTAAAATCTAGACTACAACCACTTAAAAAAACTAAAGATAAAAGTGGAATTATTAAAAGCTTGTTTTTCATGTTTTTAAATTATTTAAACAAATTAAAGATTAATAACTAACTCCTCTAAGGCAGTCTTAGCGTTAACATTAGCCTGTAGGTATTTTTTAATTTTATCAGATAAATCTAGAGCACTAACTATTTTTTGACTATCATTCTGAGAAGGAAATTTATCTTTCAAGGCTTCAAAAGCAATTAAATCAGCTTGACCTTGATCTACTAGGAGTAAATCTCGCAGGACTAAGTCCCAAGTAGATAAAAGATCAAGGGCTTTATCCTTAGCTTCTTGACCATAAAACTTATTCCCTAAATATTTATCTAGATTTTCTAGTCGCTGTGAAATATCTTGAGAGAAAAAGTCTAAAAATAAAGAAGCTTTTTCAAGTAAGTTACTATAAAAGTCTTCATTCTCTAAAAGTTTTACCGCTAAGGCAGGCTTACCTAAAGCTAGTCTAGCTACTTGTTTAGCTTTCACCCTGTCAGCTCCATAGAACTCAACTAAATAATCATAAATTACTTCACTAGAAGTAGGATAAAAATTAACTACCTGTGATCTAGACCTAATTGTTGGTATAATTTGCGATATCTTATTAGTCAAAAGTATTACAGTAACTTTCTTTTTAGGTTCTTCTAAAGTTTTCAGTAAGGCATTAGAAGCTCCTAAACTAAGTTTTTCTGCCTCTCTAATTATTCCTACCTTATAGTTATTTAAAAAAGAACTTAAATTAAGATTTTTGTTAAACTCTCTAACCTGAGAAATGCTAATATTTTGTTTATCTTCTAAACCAGACAATACTTGCAAATCTCCACTACTGCCTATTTCTAAATTATCCTCACTTAGCTCTTTTTGGCTCTTATCTTTAAAAATAAGCCCTGAAGCAAAGAATTTAGCAACTTTAAATTTACCTACATCTTTAGGTCCAGAAAAGATATAAGCAGGTGCTATATTTTCTGTATCTATACTATTTTTTAAAAAATTAACGGCTATTTCATTACCAATTTGGAGCCAAGCGACCTGAGTATTTTTCATGTTCATAATTATGCTTAATCTTTATTTAAAGTATAACATAGCAAACAGAAAAAACAACTCAAAAAAATAAAAAAGAGGAGTCTTATTTAACTCCTCAACTTAAGAATACTGAATTACTTTAAAAGAAAAACAGTACGGAAAATCTATTGCCAATAAGTGCGGCTTCATCAATTGGGTAATATTTTACCTGATTATTGTTACCTTTTACCAGATAAAAGCAGGTGGGCACTCCTTTGTAGATATGCTTAGCCTCGCCATCGCAAAGGCTTAAAAGCCATAAGTTTTTCGGTAGTTTTTTACCAAATTGCTGAAACAACAACATTAAACCGAGTAAATTACCAAATTTACCACCTTTATCTGCTACAAAATCTTTTAGTTTTCCCACCGACATACTCTCAGGAATTGAATATACTACCGCTCTTCTCGGCTCGTGGAAAAACTCCAGCATTTCCTTTAGCGACTCCCAATTTAATTCCAAGTTTTTTTTATTAACTTTCATTGTCTTATGAAAGTCAATTCCTTCTGATAAGGGCTTGATATTAAACTCAAACATTTTTTTGAAGCCTTTTTGCTCTACAACACTTACCATATTTATAGCCCGACGATTGTCTCCATCAGAAACAATATCAGACATTAGGTCAATAGTAAGACCTGCTTTTATAAGCCTCTCCATTACCATAACTTCCAATTCTTTCATTTCTACTTTTTCTTCCATTATTATTTAATTTTAATTAATGAACTAATTTAATTTATATCTTATTATGTGTTATAAGTAGTTAATTGTCAATAGGATTAAATTGATTTTATTCAACATTGCTGATATATTTAAAGTATAAAATAATTACCATGCAACAAAAAATTAAAAAGGTCTCTTTGCTTATTGGAGATATTATTACTTTACATCTAGCCCTAACTCTGACCCTAGGTTTTCGTTATGGTTTTGAAAATATTAATTTAACTTGGGAAGTTCATTACTTCTACTTTTTAGTTATCTTTGGTATTTGGCTAATAGTTTTCTATATCTATAACCTATACAACCTACTGATAGCTACCGATAAATTAAAATTTAATAATTTAACTATAAATGCTGTCGTTATCTCCAGCTTACTCTCCATAGCTTTCTTCTATTTAAATGTAGAAAGTAGCATATCTCCAAAAACTAACCTATTTATCTTTGCTGTCTTAGCTACTCTACTGTTTGTACTCTGGCGTAAATTTTTTAACTATACTCTAAAATCTTATTTACCTAGAAACAACCTACTTATCATTGCTGATAAGGATAAAATTTCTGATCTTCTAAATTTTCTACAAAAAAAGCCTTGCTTAGGTTTTAATACCGTATTAGTCATAAAAGAACTAATGGGAGAAGAAGAGCTTAAACAACTAATATTTAAAAAAAGAATACATACTATAGTTTTAGACTCTTCACTAGAGAAAGTTAATAGTTGGCGACAACAACTATTCTTCTGTCTCCCCTATAATCTAGTCTTTATTGACTTATCTAGTTTCTATGAACAAGTTACCGGTCGAGTCTCACTGGAGACCATTACCCACACTTGGTTTTTAGAAAATTTCAATGAAGGTAACAAAAAATACTTTAATCATATAAAGAGAATATTTGACCTTATCTTCTCCTCACTGCTACTTTTAATCTCCCTTCCCTTCTGGTCTATAATAGCTACAGCGATTATATTAGAATCAGGTATGCCAGTATTTTTTAAACAAACTAGATTGGGTAAAAGTAGTAATGAATTTAAAATTATTAAATTTAGGAGTATGATAAATGGTGAGAAAACTACTAAGGTAGGTGGGTTTATACGGAAAACTAGATTAGATGAATTACCTCAGCTTTTAAATATTTTAAAAAATGATATGAGCTTTATAGGTCCCCGCCCCGAACAACCCCAAATTGCTAAAGAGTTAAAAGATAAGATACCTTTTTACCAAGAAAGACTACTGGTAAAACCCGGTTTATCAGGCTGGGATCAAATCTCAGAAAAGTATCACAGTGCTTCTTATCTAGACAGCTTTGAAAAGCTCCAGTATGATTTATTCTATATTAAAAACCGCTCCCTATACTTAGACTTATCTATTTTTCTTAAGACTGT
>CAYMGT010000005.1:0-33232 GCA_964390115.1 uncultured Gammaproteobacteria bacterium | reverse complement strand
CAAAAAACATCCTTTTGGGATGTCGCAAAGTTGCACTTCAGGGGTGAATTCAGGAATTTTAGAATATTATAATTATAGCATATTTATATAATATTGTCAATATTTTTAAATCTTGTAGCACAAAAGAAAGACTGATTATTGAAATATTTAATGAAGAATTAAGATATATACTATTTAAAAAAAATAATTTTTTTGCTATAATTAAATCATAATAATTAATTATAAATATTATTAATCTTTAATTATATGTCAGTAGAAGTTTTATCTAACCCTATAGAAGAGCTTAGTCGTAAAAAAAGGCTTAGCGAGGACATTGATACTTTACAAACAGCTATAGAAGAAAGTTTTTCTAAAGAAGATTTAATTGAAGTTGAAAAAGCTAAAGAATTGATGTTAAAGCTTCATTTACAACAAAAAGATCGAGCTGATGGCAACCCTTTTGCTAAGCATCCAATTGACGTAGCTTCAAGGGTTTTAGAAATTTATCCAAAACCTAGTAAAGAATTATTTATTGCTGCTTTATTACACGATAGTGTTGAAGATAAGGCTGAGGTTCTCTTTACTGATAGGGCTAATAGAAAATTCAAGAATAAGAACTATAATTTGAAAATAAGAGATGAGATAAAGGAAAAATATTGGTCAGTTTTTAAAGATTGGTCTTTTAGAGAAATAAAAGAAAAGTTTGGTGATAAAGTGGAATATTTTTTAAGAAATTTGACTAATCATGATTTTGATTCATTAGCAGAAGACTTAGGACTTGAGGGAGAAGAGAAGATTGAGTTTAAAAATAAGGCATATTTATCCCATGTTCAAGAAATAATTGAAGATCCAGATTTATGCCTTTTAAAGTATGCTGATTTTTCCGTAAATATTGATTTAAGAAGTTTACCAAAAGATAGTTTGAAGTATAAGAAATTAAAGAGAAAATATAAATCAGTTATTCCTATTTTTATTGATCGTTTAAATAATATTAGCGAGAGTCATGAGCTCTATGGTAAAAAAGATCAATTAATTTCTAATTTACAACTTATTTATCAAACACAGTATTTAGAAAATTAAAAAAATTTACTAAAATTTTTGATAAAATCACATTATACATACTACAACATATAATATTTACAGAAAAGGGCTTTTAATATTTTTAAAAGTAGGGTTAGTAACCTGAAGATAACCTTAAAATGAAAACTGGCACTCTTGTTTATTTTGCTAGTAGTTATTAAAAATTTATGAATGAAGACATCATATCAACTTCTGAGCAACAAAAACAACAGCAAATTGCTGAATTAGGCAGTTTGCTACACGATGAATCGCGAGGGTCTCAAAAACAAGAAGATGGTACCTTTGAACCACGTATGAAAAAAACTAAAGACCAAGATTGGATTGATAAAAACGAAATAGAAGACATCGATATTGCAAACACTTCTTACAACGAGTTACCTGAAGATTGGAAAGGTGAAAACAAAGTTTCTGCCGAAGTTGCCATGAACCAAATTTATGAGGCAATTTCACAAAAAAAGGATATTGGTGATACTTTTATCAAAGACGCGGGTTCCGTTATTCATGATAAATGGCTTGAACGCAACAAAGACTGGGCCTCTGTCGAGCAAAATAAACCGTATAGCGAGTTATCAGAGGAAGAAAAGAATAAAGATCGCTCAATCATTAAAAAGGCTATTGAGGTATATAACGGTGCAAAATGAATAGCTAAATAATAATGTTTGGTAAATTATTTTAAATCTCACATAATTTTAATTATAAAGATTAATAAAATACATACTATTGACTAAAAAATAAGTTGTGATATAATTATTTTACAATAATTTAATACATTGAGTTTTGCCATAGACAGCAAGCATTAAATAAGACTTGTCGAGGTAGAAATATTTATATTTTTCTATCTGTGGTAAAACACAGTTTTTTTTATGGCTAAAACAAAAGAGCAAAAAAAGGAGATTATGGAGTTGTTAAAAGATAAGATTAGTCGCTCTAAGTCCATTGTTTTTACTTGTTTTAATGGTTTAACTGTTTCAGAAAATGAAGAGTTAAGACAAAATTTACGTAAAGAAGGTGGCGAGTACTATGTGGTTAAGAAAACTCTTTTAGAAAGAGCTTTTGCTGAAAAAAAAGTTGAAGATCTTGATATAAAAAGTTTTCAAGGTAAAATTGCCACAATTTTTTCTTATAACGATGAAGTGGTTTCAGCCAAAGTATTGGCGAACTTTAAAAAAACACACGAGGAGAAAGTTGAGTTTGTTGCAGGTATTTTAGAGAATAAATATTTAAGCTCTAAACAAGTTGCAGACTTATCACAACTTCCAAGTAAAGAAGAGCTTTATGCTAAAGTAGTGGGCTCTTTAAATGCACCGGTTTCAGGCTTTGTAAATTGCTTAGCTGGAAATATACGTAAATTACTTTATGCTTTAAATGCTGTTAAAGAAGATAAAGTTAGTTAATAAATTAAATATAACAGTGCTTATTAAAATAATATAAATAAATAAAATTATGTCTGAAGAAAAAAAAGAAGAACAAGTTAGCGAGGAAACTACTTCTGAGAAAAAAGAAGTAGCTGTTCCGGAAAAATTTCAAAAACTAGTAGCAGAAATTGAGCAAATGAGTGTGCTTGATTTAGCTGAATTAGTTAAAATTCTAGAAGATAAATTTGGCGTATCAGCTGCTGCTCCTGCTATGATGATGGCTGGTGGGGCTAGTGCTGGCGCTGAAGAAGTTAAGGAGGAAAAAGATAGCTTTGATGTTGAAATTAGTGAAGTTGGTCCTAACAAAATTTCTGTTATTAAAGCAGTAAGAGCGATTACAGAAATGGGATTAAAAGATGCTAAAGATTTAGTTGACGCTGCTCCTAAAATGGTTAAGGAGGGTGTAAAGAAGGAAGAAGCTGAAAGTATGAAAGCTCAGTTAGAAGAGGCGGGCGCTAAAGTTACTTTGAAATAGATTATAATCTTCAAATAAAAAAAACGACTTTTTATTACAAAAGTCGTTTTTTTTTATTTTAAAACAATTAACTTTTTTCTACTCAATATTTTCTAAACTTAGTAAGTATATCTTTTTATTAGCCAGCAGGTAAGCACTTTTATTATCTTCAGCGATAACAATATTTTCTAAATTATCTAAGTTTTTTATTTCATATTGTGAAATAAACTTAGCTTCATGACGATCTACTGGGCTTTCATCAGTAAACCCGTATTTAATAAGCCGATTAGCTTGAGGTTCAAAGATATATAAGAAATTACCTGAGATAATAAGTTTTTCAGCATTCTCTATATTTGGTTCTACAGAATTAATCTTAAAATCACTTACATCACCAGTATAGAATTTTTTTACATCACCATTTTTAGTTAGAAAATATATACTTCCATCTATAGCAATGTCGGTAATATCTAGATCATCTAGACTGGAGGTAGAATTAAGCCAATTAGTAGAAAAGCTGATATTGGAATTACTTTTAAGATACTTATATAATTGTTTGTTGTCTTTATCAAATAAATAAAAATTATCAAGAAAACTACTAGCAGCGCTAATTTCTCCAGCATCAGATGGCAATTCATAACTTAGAGAATTGATAGTTTTTTCAGGCATAAGCAGCTGGGTAAAGTTTGAATTGTTTAAAAAATAAAGATTATTGTATCTATCAGTAAGGGTGAATTTTAAAGATAAGTCATTATCACTAACTATATCAAGACTTTGGAGGTTTTTATTTTCTATATTAACCAGGTAAATTTTCTTATTTTTAGAATCAGAGACATAAATCAGACCCTCAGAATTTAAGCCAAAACTAGCCACTGAAGCGTCTTGAGCTAAAGTTATTACCTCAGTATAATTAGGGGAAGTAGCATGCCGTACAGCCTCTAATTGTGTTTGGTGTTTACTTATATACTTATTATAATTTTCTTCTTCTAACTTACTTTCTCTATTTAAAGACTCTATTAAAGCATAGCTTTCTTTTATCAACGTTTTAGCAGAATCTTCATTTTTATATAGTAAATAGGAATCTATTTGATTTTGTTTTTGTTCAATCTGTGAAACTTCTTCTTGATACTGTTCTTGCTTGGCAATTTTTTTTGATTTTTGTTTAGAAAGAATAATATTTATTGAAAAAGTTAAGATTAGTAATAAGACAATAACTAGTATAGCTTTATTTTTCTTACTAAAATTTTTTCCCGAGAAATGCCAGTTATCACGATTTTTAAGATAGGAAATAGGTAGTATTTTTTTTATACTAGAGAAAAGTCCAGGTTTTTTCCCAAAAATAATTTTATCTTTTAAGTTTAAAACTTTGGGCTTAACTTTCTTAACTTCTTTGTCATTTTTAATAATATTATTTTCATTGTTCTTTTTAGGACTAGCTACAATACGAGGATCTTTTTTCTTAGGTTTAAGCTTTAAAAAAAGATTAGTAAATAATGTTTTAATTTTTTTATGACTTAAAGCACCAGCGGTTGATAGAATGTTAGAAGTTTTTTCTTCACTATATTGAACATTAACCACATTAGTAGAACTAGAATCAGAATCTACTTGACCAAAATTATTTTTAACAATAATTCCAGCAAAAGATACACGATTATTAATCTCTTTTAGCTTATTTTTTATTTGAAAAATAGCACTCATAGGTGGTAGAACACAAATTACTTCCTTTAAAGTTTCAGTGGTAATATATTCAGCTAGGGCTTCATTGCTTACAATAAAGAATGAGCCAGGTGGCACATTACCACTAACAAGGCTACTAAATATTTCTCTATAGTTTATTTTTTGCAAAGCTTCATCTTGGGAGCTAACAGGCATAAATTCATAGAGTTTATTTTTTTTATACAAAACCATTGTCTGACTAGATCCTGCCTGAGAAAAATAGACCTCTTCATTAAATATCACACCTGCAAATAAGTTAATATTTTCTAATCTATCTATTAACTTTTCTTCTTCTAAAAATTGATAAATTTTTTCGTTAGCTTTACTAAGAGCAGATTCAAAAATATTTTCAATTTTAATTTTATCTAATTTTTCTCTTAAAATAATTTTTTCATCATTATAATAGAGCTCGTCTAATGTGCTTATAATAAAGGCAGAAAGTTTTTGACAATCATTTTGATTACCAACAATATCGCTTAATATAAATAACTTACCAGCTAGCCTTTCTTTGGAGCTACTAGCTTGGGCAATGTAGGTTTCGGTGAAGCTGTTATTTTTATCACTAGAGTTTAAAGTGAAGCCGGCAATTTTATTAAACATATAAAAAAATTAACTTAATATTTTTGACTTTTACTTAACTCTATTATACTATAAAATTATAAATAAATAAAATAAATATAATGTTGAGCCATTTATTTAGTTCTAAAGCTAGAGTTAAAATACTTAAAATCTTCCTTTTGAATTCAGACAAACAGTATTATATACGTCAATTAGCTAGAGATTTAGAATTACAAGTAAATTCAGTTAGAAGAGAATTAGATAATCTTGATAGTTTTGGTCTTTTAACGACGGATATAAATAAGGAAATTGATGACTTTAAACTACTGGAGAGTCAATTTAAAGATCTTTCAGGCGATGAAAGAAGGCTTTTAGATTCAGCTAAAATGGAAGCTAAAAATAATAAAAAAAACAGTAGCAAAAACAAACAAGAAAAGAAGTATTATCAAGTGAACAAAAAATTTATACTATACAAAGAAATTAAAGATTTATTTATCAAAGCTCAAATATTGTCGGGTAGAAGTTTTATAAAAAAATTATATAAAATTTGTCAGCCTAAATATTTATCTCTTAGCGGAGTCTTTCTTAATCAAAAATCTCCTACTGATATTTTGTTAGTAGGTACTGTTAATCGGACCAAATTAAAGCCAATTATTAAGGATTTAGAAAATGACTTGGGTCAAGAAGTTAATTACACAATTTTAAGCGTTAAAGAGTATAAGTATCGTCAAGAGATTACTGATGTGTTCATATATGAAATAATGCAGGGTAAAAAAATTGTTTTAAATGATGAATTAAGTGAAGAGTTAAGTTGATTTAAAAAAAATTTATAAATTTATGAAAGTCATTAAAAAAATATTTTTTTTCTTATTTATTATTATAATAATTTTTTCAATTTTTCTAGGAATCTTTGCTTTTAAGATGAAGTCTAGTGTTTATTTAGCTCTAGAGGCTAAAGATAACTTAGAGCAAGGTATTGATAGTTTCTCTCAAAAAGACTTTACTTTAGCTAAAGAAAAAATTTCTGAGGCCAGAGAAGATTTAGATGAAGTTAAAACTGAAATTGAATTAGTTAAAAGCAGTTTTTTTGCCTATCCTTTTAATAGATTTGGCGAATTAGAACAATTAGAGGAACTTATTGATGTAGCCAACTCTCTGGCTTTTAATTTCTATAAAACAGCTGACCTTTCTGAGGATATCAATGAATCTTTAGCTAAGGGCTTAAATAATGAGACAGCTATTTTAGAATTAATTAAATTTACTCCTGAGTTAAAAGGTTTAAAGGCTAATCTTAGTTTGGTTATATATAAGTTAGAAAATATTAGACTGTCTGGCTGGCTTTATCCGGCTAATAGTTATTTTACTAATTTTAAGCTTAGCCTACTTAATTCTTGGCAAACCTTAGAAACTGCTTTTCCTCTACTTGAGTTAGCACCATATGTCTTGGGTTATCCCAGTGAAAGTAATTTTTTAATGGTTTTTCAAAATAGTCATGAACTTAGACCCAGTGGTGGATTTATTGGCTCTTATGGTATATTTAGTGCTAATTCTGCCAAATTAAAGATGATAGAGAGTGGTGATAGTTATCATTTAGATATGCCTGTAAAAGATAGTTTAATAAATATACCACCCGCTCCATTAAGTAAATATCTAAAAGTTGATAGGTGGTTTTTTAGAGACGCTAATTGGTCACCTAGTTGGAAATATTCAGCTATAAACATATTAAACACTTATGATAAGATAATTGAAGCTTGGCCAGAAGACAGAGAGAGTCTGTTTCAAGGTGAATTTAGTGGGGTTATAGCCCTTACTCCTGAGCTCATAGCTGATGTATTAAAAATTACCGGACCAATTGAAATGTCTGGTGAAGTTTTTACTGCTGATAATTTTCATGAACAACTTCAATATGCTGTAGAAGTGTCTTATTTAGATAAAGATATCTCTAGCTGGGACAGAAAAGATATTATCGGACAGTTAATAAGTGAATTAGAGTTTAAAATTAAAAATTTTTCCGCTAGTCAATATATGAATTTATTTTATACTCTAAATTCTAACTTAAGTAGAAAAAATATATTATTCTATTTTAAAAATGATTATGCTCAAGGTTTAGTAGAAAACTTAAACTGGGCAGGTGATATAAAGCAGACGGATTCAGATTATTTAATGATAGTAGACGCTAATTTAGCAGCTTTAAAAACTGATGCCGTAATCTCCAGAAAAGCTAAATATTTTTTAAGTGAAGATAAAAATAACTACTACCAGGCTAAGTTACAATTAAACTACAGTCATACAGGCAAAAAAGCTGATTGGCGCACAAGTCGCTATCAAAGTTATACCAGAGTGTATTTACCCGAAGGCGCTTACGATATAGAGGCTAAGGGTTTTAGTTCTGACTTAGATATCTATGATGATAAGCTACTAGCTAAGAAAGTTATAGGTGCTTATTTGCTCGTAGATATTTTTCAAAGTAAAGAAATAGAGATTAGTTATAAGTTGCCAAAAAATGATTTTTTAACTAAGAAGTCTTATGAACTTTATTTTCAGAAACAACCAGGAACAAATTGGGAATTAGAGTTAGCTATAGATTTGGCTGATAATTTAGAATTAAAAAAAATCAGTCCTAATCTATCTGCTCAAGTTATATCAAGTACAAATAATATTTATTGGGATCTATCTCTTGATACAGATAAAATATTTAAAATTAATTTTTAAATTATGAAAATATTACAGGTTAATAAGTTTCATTATTTACGTGGAGGGGCAGAAAATTATTATTTAGAATTGAGTAAAAAATTAATAGAGAGGGGACATCAAGTAGCAAATTTTTCCACTATTCATCCTCAAAATGAAAGTTCTAAATGGAGCCCTTACTTTGTTTCTTCTCTTGATTTTTCAGCATTAAAATTTAAAGATTATTTCAAGCTACCCTTTAGAATGATTTATAGTTTGGAGGCTAAAAGGAAGTTTAAATCACTTATTAATGAATTCTCACCAGATATTATTCATTTGCATAATATTTATCATCACCTGTCTCCATCAATAATTGATGTAGCTTATAAGAAAAATATTCCTGTTGTACTGCATTTACATGACTATAAGATGATTTGTCCCAATTATCAACTCTACAATGGTAAAAATTATTTATGGAACTGTTGTGGGAATAAATCATGGAATTGTTTTAGGGAAAAATGTTTTAAAAATTCCTATATGCAAAGTTTTTTAGTTAGTTTAGAATATTACATTCATCATAGAATTTTAAATATTTATAGAAAAAAAATTAGTTTATTTATTGCTCCCAGCGAATATATAAGATCAACTTTAATTAAATATAATTTTAACGCAAATAAAATACAACATATAGGAAACTTTGTTCTACCCGAAAAATTTAAAAAACCAAATTTAGAAAATTCTAAGCACTTACTTTATTTTGGACGTTTATCAGTGGAGAAGGGGATTGACGATTTACTCAGAGCTTTGAAAGTTAATAAATTGAATTTACCACTTAAAATTGTTGGTGATGGCCCGGAGATGTCAAAGCTAAAGAAATTAAGCAACGATCTTAATTTAAGCAAACAAGTTGAATTTACTGGAGCATTGTTTGGTGGTAAGTTGAATGAGATTATGGATGGTGCTAAAGCTATACTTATCCCTTCAGTTTGGCCTGAAAATATGCCTTTTTCTTTATTAGAATCTCTAGCTAGAGGAAAAATTGTTCTAGCTTCAAAAGTTGGAGGCCTGCCAGAGATAATTAAAGATGGGGAAAATGGATTTCTTTTTAGCCCTCATAATATTGATAGCCTATCTCAAGCAATTGATAAGTTGGGTAAATTAAGTTTATTAGATTTAGAAAAAATGGAAACCAATGCCTATAATAGTGCTAAAAATTTAGATATAGAGAGTCATACTGATAAGATACTTAATTTATATTCTAAGTTAATATAAAAATTAGATAAAAAAAACCAGCATGTTGTACTGGTTATTATGTGATTCTTTAGTAGGTAATTCTGTAGTAAGTTCTGACAATCAGTTCCCTGAACATGAAAAAAAATCTGTTTCTTGTCCACACTTGAGTAGACTTTGAATCATAGGGACAACCTTTAGTATAGGCAATTCCATAATCAAAGTTAAAATACTTCAAATCATTTTCAATTCTTGGAACATGATCGGGATGGGCAAAAATTAAAGCTTTTTTAAGGCTATTTTCTTTGCAGTAATTTATACTTTGTCTTAATACTTCTCGTGTATCAAGATATTTTTCAGTTTCAGCGTGATCAGAAATAACTTTTGTTATTTTAATATTATTGGGAAAATAGTCTGAGCAATCTTTTTGGATTATTAAAGGTAGCGGTGTTTGTTGATTTAAATCAACAATTTTTTCGATTAAAAATTTGTTACTTAGTGAAACTTCGGTTTCTCGTTTTCCAAAGGCTAAACAAATAATTACATCAACTTCTAATCTTCTTACATACTTCATTTACGGTGTTTTTGGGTTTAGAAAAATATTTATTTTTTTAAGATCTGTTAATCTATATTTTAATTTAAATAATTTTATTTAAAGTATTTCAATGGATATACTATAGCTTCTACCGGATTCTTGTCCAACAGCTTTAATGTCAGTTCTACCTGCTTTTAAGTTAGGGATGGTAATTATTTTCTCAAATCTGCCTAAAATATCAGTTTGGGTAGAAAAATTTTCTTTTTCAATGCTTATAATTATTGTCTCATTTGTAGCAAAACCACCACCACTTACGGAAACTTGTGAGTTAATAGAAGTTTGGGTGTGGCTCAGGTTTAAAAATAAATTTTCTTTTATTTCTAATTCATCATTATTACCTGATAAAATTGAGGCGATTTTATTTAAGTTTTGATCTAAAACTAAAATGTTTGAGCCATTAAATACCACCGCCTTTTCACCTTTTACAGTATTTACCATTTTAAGTCCCATAGCCCAACCACCTGCACCACCTAAATTTACGGTCTCTTGAGAACTGATTAAACTTAAATCAGATTGATTTAATTTAACTATACCTAAACCATTACTAAAATAAATATATCCATTACTAATAGAGCTAACATCATAACCTGGGTAACTTAAGTGTTGAAAGTTAGCCTCTAAAGTACCTGAAACATTATATTTTTTAGCTAAAAAGTCATCAACCACAAATATTTTTTCGGTTATTGGATTGAAGTAAATTTTTCTATTCCCTAAATCTTGTTTAAAATTTACAGTAATAGTGCTTATAGTCTGTCTAGTATTTTTATCAATAACATAAAGCTTATCTCCTAGTAAATTGAAGATATAGTTATTACTAGATGAAGCTGTGATATTGTATGGATTATCAATATTTGAAATATCGTATGCATTTATAATATCCATATTACTGCTCCAAACTCTTACGCCCTTAGGCCCAATAGTAACAATATTTTGACCAAATTTATCTACTCTGTTATACCATTCCCAGCTATTATTTTTCACTTTTTTTTCTAAAACTAAAGAGTTAAAGTCAATAACTTGGTACTTATAGAGACTATATTCACTGACTGCGTAAATATACAGTTTATCTCCTTCTACATTGAAGCGACTATCATTAAAGTCTTTATAAGTATTAAATCTACTATCTACAGCTTGAACTTTAGCAATTCTTTCTAAACTGTCTCCAGTTAATTTAAATACTTCTAAACTGTTTGAGTTAGTGGAACTAACAAACAGTTTATCCTTGAAGTAAATGGCGTCACCTGAATAATAGCTAACATTTTTAGTAGAACCAGGGTTTATAAATAATAGCAGAGCACCAACAAAAGTGAAGGCCATTAAAGATATTAAAAGTTTTTTTCTCATATGTTTTTTAATTTTATTTTTTATGTATTTAATTAATAAATTATTTTAACAACAAGAAAGATTTTTGTCAAGGGTATATCTTGGTATTCGTTTTGAATTTAAAAAAAAATTAAAAATATGCTAAATTAATAATATGAAACATGAATTAATTATTGGAACAAAAAATCAAACTAAGATCAGTCAAATTAAAAGTGTTTTGGAATATTTAAATATTGATATTTTCGGATTACCCATTAATACTAATGTAAATATAATTGAAAATGGAAATACTGCACAGGAAAATGCTAGAAAAAAAGCTAAGAAATATTCAGAATATTTAAATAAAACCGTTTTATCAACTGATAACGCTCTTTACTTTAATAATTTAGAAAAAAAATATCAACCAGGTGTTCATGTAAAGAGAGTAGACAAGGTAGTAGATAGTAGCAATAATGAATTATTAGAATATTATCAGGATCTAATAACAAAATTAGGTAATAATATTGAAGGATGCTGGGAATTTGCTATTTGTATAGCTAGTCCCAATAGAGAAATAAAGGAACATACTATAAAATTAAATAGAATTTTTACCAATAGCAGGGGTAATAATATTATTGTAGGATATCCGTTGGAGTCTCTGCAAATAGATCCAAAATCAAAAAAACATATATCAGATATGAATAAATCTGAGTTACATGCTCTTTGGAAAGATGATATAGGATTATCTTTACAAAAATTTGTTAAAGATTATTTTAATATTTTATAATATACATAATTTATGATTATTGAAGCTATAAAAAAAGATTTAAATAATTTATCTAAGAAATCAGATGTTAACCTTCTGCAGAGTTTTTTTAAAACTGAAAAAGGTCAATATGCCGAAGGAGACATATTTATTGGTGTTCGGGTACCTCAACAGAGGGAAGTTGTTAAAAAATATTTTAAGACGATAAGTTTCAGGGAAGTTGCTCAATTTATTTCTAGCCCAATTCACGAATATCGCTTTAGTGCACTTTTAGTTTTAATTTTTAAGTTTGAAAATTCTAAAACCGAAAAAGAAAAAGAAATAATATATAATTTTTATTTAAAAAATATTAAATATGTAAATAACTGGGATTTAGTTGATCTCAGTGCCCCTAAAATATTAGGTGCTTATACATTTAATCATCGTGAAAATTTAAAAATTTTATTTAAATTAGCTAAATCTAAGAATTTGTGGTCTAGACGTATAGCTATAATTTCCACATTTTATTTTATTAAACGAGGGGAGTATAAACAGTCTTTTCAACTAGCGGAAATATTATTAGATGATGACCAAGATTTAATACATAAAGCCGTTGGTTGGATGTTAAGAGAGGTAGGTAACAATTTAGGACAAAAAATTGAAGAAGAATTTTTAAATAAATACTATCAGATAATGCCGAGAACAATGCTTAGGTACGCTATTGAAAAGTTTACTCCTAGTAAAAGAAAATTATATTTAAATAAAAAAACCCTAATTTAATATCAAGGTTTTAAGTGATCTGTTAGCTATAAGCTTTCTCAAAAACATCAGACGGAAAAAACCAAATCGTTTCTTCTTCAGGTGGAGGTGGTTTGATGCCCGATATATAAATTGTTAAAATTTTTTCATCATCGGATATCTCACATGTTCCGGGTTCACCCTCTTTAAATAATATTTTTATTTTTGGTTTTACCGGTTTTTTATGTTTTAAAGATCGGGCAATATTAAGACAAGTTTGTTTTAGGTGAGTTTCAATTTCTAGGTTTGCTATTTTCTCCCAATCTTTAAAAGCTTCTTGTTTAATCAGTTCTAAGTTATTGTTGTTAATAAAAATTATATTAATACCTTTAAGTATCTCCATAATTTGGACTGAAGTGGAAGCATAAACTTCAATTCCCCATGGTTTTCGATTAAAGAATTCTGGAAAATAAATAAAATATTTATCATCTGCTTGTTTCATGGTATATATTTTTAAATGATCAATAAAATTATTTTATACTAAAAAAACAATAGCTTTTATAATATTTTTTGTCAATTTGTTTCTTATTTTTTCTAGGTTTGAATTTAATTCTTTTATTTCGTTAATGTAAGCAATAAGTCAGTATATACGCCATAAGCTAAAGCTAGGACAGATAGTAAGAATATAGCAATATAGTTCCATTTAGCTAAACTGGTTTTAAGTCCTTTAAGTATGTAAACCAGAGCCTCTCTTTCTTTATCTTTTAATTCTTGTTTATTAGCTATTTTTTTAGCTAAACCCAAGTTTTCAATTAGGTGGTCTCTTTTATTTTCTACTTTGTAGCGGTGTATAAAATACCAAACAAAACCAATAGTTCCTATATACCAAGCTATTTGCACAGCGATGGGACTGTAGTAGTTTAAAACAATAATTATTCTATAAGCAATAGTAGCTATAATTCCTATAACAAAAAGTAAGGTGCGGTATAGTTTATGGTTTAATTTAGGCATATTTTAGTTATTAATTTTTTTTAGCTCCAAAGGCGACGCTTTCATTGTAACCTGCGTTAGTTATTTCTGTAAAATCAGCTTTACCCTTTAGTGATTCAATATTCTTAGAGCCTGTATAAGTCATGCCAGAAGCTAAGCCACCTAAGAATTTATTTACAATTTTACTAACTGAACCAACATAAGGTGATAAAGTCATTTCTCCTTCTACATGCACATCTTCATTTATTTTTTGACCATCCAGTTTTAACTTTTTTATTGTAGCTAAATAACTAGCCATACCTCGGTGTTCTTTATATTTCTTATCATCTCTTATAATAATTTTTCCCGGAGATTCTTTGGTTCCTGAAAAAATAGTGCCCATCATAACTGTATCAGCACCCGCTCCAATAGCTTTAACCACGTCACCTGGCTGTTTAATACCACCATCTGCGCAAATAGGAACTCTTCCTTGAGAAGCCTCGTAAGCATCTATAATAGCGGTAATTTGAGCTACACCTGCTCCAGTCATAATACGAGTAGTACACATTGCTCCAGGGCCGACACCAACCTTTATAGCATCAGCTTTTTTATTAATAAAATACTCAGCGGCATCTTTAGTGGCAATATTTCCCACTATTATATCAATTTTAGGATAATTAGCCTTTAAGTAATCTAGGGTTTTACCGGTTCGTTTAGAATGACCATGAGCTACATCTAAAACTAAAATATCTACTCCGGAATTTATTAAAGCTTTAGATCTCTCCTTAAAATCTTTAACGCCAATGGCCGCAGCGGTTAGTAATTTAGCTTTTTTTACCTTAGCAACTTCTTGAGCTTCTTTATCTATAGTTAGAAAGCGATGAATAATTCCTAATCCCCCTAGTCTGCCAATAGCAATAGCCATTTCACTTTCACAAACAGTATCCATATTGGCTACCACTAATGGTATATCTATATAATGATTTTTTGTTACTTTAGTTTTAAAACTTACCTCTCGCCTAGAAGCAATTTTGTTGTATTTAGGAACTATTAAAACATCATCGTAAGAATAGCCCTTATTGATTATTCTAGCCATGTTTTTTTATTATTTATTAATTTTTTATGTTAAAATTATAATATAATTAAGCCTTTTGTATTATAACTTGTTTACTAGTATTATGAAAGTAAGTAGAAATTAAATTATGAATTATATTATTTATGAACAATATTATTAAAGTTAATGATAAAGATTATCGTTATCGCTTAGTGCGCCGACGAAATTCACTCAAAATACAATTAAAAGTTTATTCCAATGGAGAGATTAGTGTAAGTGCACCCAAGAGAGGTTTGAGTTTAAAAAAAATTGAAAAATTTATCATTCTTAGCTTAAAAAAAATAGACCCAAACATTTTAAATAAACAAAAGGATATTTTTACGAAAAGAAAGGATTATTTAGAAACTAAAGAGAAAGCCAGAAAGTTAATATTAGATAGATTAAGTATCTATAGTCAAAAATTAAATTTAAAATACAATAAAGTGAGTATTAGAGATCAAAAAACTCGATGGGGTAGCTGTTCCAGAGAGGGCAATTTAAATTTTAACTACCGCTTATATAATTTGCCTTTACAACTTTGCGACTATATTATAGTCCATGAGCTTTGTCATTTACAAGAACATAATCACTCAAAAAATTTTTGGTTTTTAGTTTCAACAATTTTACCTGATTACAAGCAACTACGGAAGGAATTAAAAAGTAATTTTAATTTGGATTAATAATATGAGTAGGATAATAAGAGTTAACGACAAAATGCAAAAAAACTATAATTACAAGCTAAGTACTTTAATTGGTAGAAATTTTGATTCTGATTTTAAACCAGAGCTTAGTCCGAAGGAAATGTTAGAATTAGGAGTATTTGAAGGGAAGTATATGACTGACTGTCAAAAAGAATTTCCAGTTAACTGGTTTAAAAAAGCCAAATTAAACTCACTAAAAAGTGATCCTCAGTTAAATTTTTTTAAAGTTTCAGCTAGTTCAAGTCTTAAGTTGTGGCGAGACAAGGGTTGGATATATAGAGATGATCCCAGGGGCTGGTTTCAATGGTATTGTCGTTACTATTTTGGTAGAAGACTAGAAGTTGAAGATAAAAGACAAATTAAACGCTGGAAAGCTATTGTAAGACATAAGATGGCGGTGGTAAAAAACTGTAACTACAGAGATTTAAATTGTCGCCCTAAACAGAGGCAAGCACTTCTTCACTGGGCTTATGATAGTAGAAAGTTTTAGATTATTTATTAACGTTAGATATTTATTTATAACATAATTTAAATATACTATAATTAGAAAAATTTTATTGAAAAGAAGAAAAAATCTAGTAAATCTAAATAATGTTTGACAAATATATAGAAATATGCTATAATATAATTAAGAAAATAATAATTTATTTAAACCTAAGTCATCAGGGTATTTGATGATAAAAGATCTTTAAAAAACAAATACATGGAAACTATTCAAAAAGATTATGCAATAAACGCAGAAGTTATTCTGAGTAATTTAAACTCAGATATAACACTAACAACTCATAGCGGAAAGAACGTTAGTATTTCGGCTACAGGCACAAAAGAAGATTTAAAAAATCTAGAAATTTTTGAAGAAGATGGAGTAGTCAATATTTCATCAGCGGGTAATAATGTAATAAATTCTGATAATAGTAGTATTACCGTGTACGGAAATAATAATTTTATCATTCAAGGTAGTAATTCTATTGTCAGTAATAATAATGAGAAAATGAAACTGATAATTTCAATGCCTGAAACCTCCTCGCTGAGTATTAAGAATATTTCTGGAGATGTAAATTGCGGATCTTTGAAAAGCTATTTACAGGCAAAAGTGTCTGGATGTTCAAGAATTAATGTTGCTTCTTTGGAAGGAAATGCATCTTTAAGTGCTAGTGGTTCTGGAAAAATAAAAATAGAAACCGGAAACATTCAGCGTTTAACTGCAAGTGCGAGCGGAGCCTCAAAAATTAGCGTTGATGTTGATGTAGAAGTAGCTGATTTGACTGCTTCTGGTGCGTCAAAAATTACAATTAGATCAGTTGTTGATCTAAGCAAATCAAAATCTGGTGCGGCCAAAATTAAAATCAAAAATAATTAAAACAATATGCGGTAATTTAAAAAATTACCGCTTTTTTATTAAAGAATTTTCTAATTTTAGCTTAATTAAAGTATTTCTTAACTCTAAATTATCTGAATAAATATTACTTAAAGTTTCAAGGCTTTCTATAGACTTATCGTAGTCACCTAAAAATATATATGTTTTCCAAGCGATAAGATTATAGTTAGCCTCTGGGATATTTAATTTAAGTTTAGCTAAAAGTAAATAGGCTTTATTCTTTTCACCTTGACTAAGGTATATGTTTAATAAACCTTGATAAGCGAGGCTAAATCCAGGGCTCATATCTACACTTATGAGATATTGGGATTCAGCTTCTTTAAGATTATTTAAAATTACAAGGCTATTAGCTAAATTATAATGCACCTGTGGATAAATGTCAGCAATAGAGATAGCTTTTTGATACTCGGTGATAGCTTCAGCGTGACGGGAAGACTTAGCATAAGCCATGCCTAAATTATTTCTTTGAATATAACTATTGGGCGTATAGTTAAGATTTTTTTCATAAAAGGTAATGGGGTCTCTCCAGTCTCTATTTCTTTCTATTGTCTGGTAGCTTAAATATATAGAGAATATTATGATAAGTGAAATAAAAACATATTTTAAAGTCTTTTTTCTATTTTTATCCTTAACCCTATTGATCATAAGCAGAATTAAGCCAAAAAAAGCTAGAAAAAATCCCATTATTGGCAAATATAGCCAATGTTCATACATGGGCCTATTAATCTTTAAAATATTTGTTCTAGGCAGGAGAATTATAAAAGACCAGAGAAAACCAAAGGTAATTAATTTATTTTTAGACCATGTCTTATAGGCTAAGATTACTATTAGTGAAATTAAGCAAATAAATAAAAATACTGACCAAGAAAAAATTGTTGTAACTGGCTCAACCTCATAAGCCATATGTAAATTAAATGGAGCAAATAATAGAGCAAAATATTTATTTATTACCCATGTAAAAGTAAGTAACCTGGTACCTATGCTAGAGCTATAGCTTTCTAAATAAGTAGAGCCAGAGAGTATGTCGTTGAAATTTAAAATAGTAATTCTTAAGATAAAATAAACTAAAGAGATAAGGAAAAAAGGTAATAATTTTTTTAAACTATTTTTCCAATTTTTTCGAGAAAGAAAGAAAAATATCTCTAAACTAGCGATTAACAACGGTAACAAAATTACTTGCTCTTTTGTCAGTAGAGCTAATATAAAGGCAATTAAAGACCAAAAAACATATTTATTTTTTAGCTTCTCCCTATAATAGTAATAAAAAATTAAACTAATTAATGAGAAAACACTTGAGAGCGGATCAGCTCTTCCGGCTATATAAGTTATTGCCTCTGTTTGTAGAGGGTGAACTAAAAAAATTAAAGCAGGGAAGTAGGAGAGTAGTAAATTACCTTTGCTTAGCTTATATAGCAGAATAAAAATAAGAAAGGCAGATAAAATATGCAGGAGCGTATTATGAACATGGAAATCTATGGGAGATAGTCCAAACAAATGGTAATCAAAAGAAAAACTTATTAAAAGAACCGGTCGCCAATAATTAGTAATTTGCCCTGTACCGGCAATTAAATTTTCAGAAAAAAAACGTGGAAAATATTTAATGTCTTTAATATAGGTATTATTTACAATAGAATCATCATCATCCCAAAAAAATTCATTATTAAATGAATTGCTGTATATAAGAAAGCCAACCGCGAGAAAGCTTAGAAAGACGATAATGAAAATTTGGACTTTGTTTAATTTTCTCATATAATGAATTAATATAGAAATTATTATTATTATAAAGCTTTAAATTAATTTATGAAAGAGTTAATTGCAGTAGATAAGCCAAAAGGACCAAGCTCTAACCAGTTTTTAGGGCAAATCAGGAGACTTCTTAATACTAAAAAGATTGGTCATGCGGGAACACTTGATCCGTTAGCTTCGGGAGTTTTAGTTATTGGTATTGGTAGAGAGGCCACTAAACAGTTACCCGTAGCTGTTGAAGGAGAAAAAGAGTATATCGCTGAGATACGTCTAGGAGTAAATAGCAGTACAGATGATGAAGAAGGAATAAAAACAATAATTTGTGAAACAACTAATATAGAAATTAACAGATCAGATATTGAAAAAATTTTAACGAAATTTATAGGTCAAATTTGGCAAGAGCCTCCAATATATAGTGCTATAAAAATTAAAGGTACCCCGGCATATAAGTTAGCTAGAGAAGGGAAGATAAAAAAATTAGCTAGTCGACAAGTAGAGATAAAAAAAATAGAGATATTGGATTATCTCTGTCCTGTTTTAAAACTAAAAGTAATTTGCGCTAAAGGAGTCTATATTCGTTCTTTAGCTAAAGATATAGGTAAGGAGTTGAGCACGGGAGCCTATTTAAGTAACTTGCAGAGAACGAGGGTTGGTAAGTTTACTTTAAATAATAGTCTTAGCTTAGATGAGATAAAAGTAAAGTACTTAGCTGAGTTAGAGGAATAAATAAAAGTTGATTGTTTAAATTATATACTAGGCTGCTTGATTATACTTTTTATCAAATTTTTCTTTACTTTTAAAAGCCAATCCAATAACATCAAAAATAGTTAATAAAGTGGGTATAAAAGTCCAAGAAAAAAGTAGATATAAGATACCACTTTTAATTTTTCTCAAATAAAATTTGTGAATACCTATAAAGCCCAGTAATATGGCTAGTATCAAGGCAGTAGGTTGATTTTTTCTTCTTCTCATAATTTAATTTAATTATATAAATGTATTATATAACAAAACTAAATTTTTTAACAATTTTTTAACAATTTTAATGATTAAATTCCTAATTATCTATGAAATAATCAAATAAAAAAGCCAAAAATCATCATATTGTTGACATAATCTAAAATATGTGATATAGTAATAAGATTTTGATTATTAACAATTTAAAAAAGGAGCAATAATGAAGGTTTTACAAGCGAAGTCAAGAAAAATTAATGAAATTACAAAATTAGTAACAGAAAACTGGCCACAAGCCAAGTTTTTGAAAAATATTTACAAAACTCTAACACCGGATGTATTAGTGCTAGTGGAGAAGATACCCTCCATGAAAGCGCTGCTTTTACAGATTGTTCCCGCTACCACGGTTGTTAGCCGTAGTGACAGTGACTTTAAAATCATTAAAGTTCAGCCTCATTTTAGTAAATTGCTGAAAATTGGTGGAGTAAATATTATACAGAATTTTTTTGTTTCAGAATATATGCTGGGACAAAGAAGAGTTCCGATGTCGGTGCAAATTAAGCGCAGAATATGCGAGGATAAAGTCAGTTTCATTATTGACTACACGCCCTTTAAAGAAAAGGTTCCTTACAAAGAAACCTTTGAAAATGGGTACTACCTCAAAATTGGCACTCCAAAAGCAGATTGGGGTGATCATTCTTGGGCAGTAACTCCAAACGAATTTATTGCCTTGAAGGAAGTTAAAAAAATTTAACTTTTTCTTCAAAAATAATAAAGACCAGCAGATAATCGTTGGTCTTTTTTCTTTTTTAAGATTAGCTTTTAAACTAGACAAGCCCATAAATTATTGATATAATAAATTACTAGAAATTATTTATAATTAATATTAATCATATGAAAATAAACTTACAAGATTTACCTTACAAATATAATGATCTAGAGCCATATATCTCTGCAAAAACCATGGAGTTTCATCACAGTAAGCACCATCAGGCTTATGTTGATAAGACTAATAAGTTAAGTGAAGGAACCGAGTTTCTTGATTTACCCTTAGAAGAGATAATAATAAAAAGTTCTAAGGATGTGCAAAATCAAGCTTTGTTCAATAATGCAGCTCAAGTATGGAATCACGATTTTTTTTGGCAAAGTTTATCTCCCAAAGGAGATAAAAAACCCAGCGAGAAATTACTTAAAATGATTCAAAGTAGTTACGGTAGTTTAGAAAAATTTAAAGAAGAATTTAAGCAAGTAGGCTCCTCTCATTTTGGTAGTGGCTGGGTTTGGTTAATACTTGAAAATGGTAATATAAAAATTGAAAATACCTCAAATGGTGACAATCCAATTGCTCATAATCAAAAACCTCTTATTGGTTTTGATGTTTGGGAGCACGCTTATTATTTAGATTATCAAAATAAAAAGCCAGATTACATTGATAATTTCTTAAATAATTTAATTAATTGGAAGTTTTTAGAGGAAAATATTAACTTATAGCCTGTACTTAAAAAAATATTAGGCGTCCATTTAAAAATTAATAGCCTAAATTTTTAAACTACATATTATATGTAGTTTTTTTTATTTAATTTAAGTATGTGCTAGAATATAAATAATAAATTTAAAATAATGTATGATTAAATATTTTCACCACACAGTTGGTAAAAAAATGAAAGAGCTTAACAAATTTCAAATTGGTTCTTTAGTTATGGTTAAGAGCCCGACGGAAGAAGAACTTAAATTTTTAATTAATAAGTTTAACTTAGAAGAAGGTTTAGTGGCTGATGCTCTTGACCCTTACGAAGCTCCTCGTTTAGAATATGATAAAAGTAATTCCTATATTTTTTTTAGAATTCCTAATGTCGATAAAAATAAGGATAAATTTTCTACTTTTTCAGCTTTACTGGTAGTTGGATCAAATTTCATATTAATGTTAGCTTCAGAAGATACTGAATTTTTACTTAAAAATTTAAAAAAGCAGAAAAATTTTTACACATCACAAAAGATTAAAGCTTTTTTGCAAATTTTCAATGAAGTTGAAACGAGATATAATCACTTATTAGTTCAAATAAATAGAAAAATTAATTATTTTAGTTTTAATATAGATAAGGTTTCAGAAAAAGATATTGCTAATTTTGTTCGTTTTGAAATTATTTTAAATGAATTTCTTGGAGCACTACTACCCATGAGACATATTCTCAAATCTATTTCTTTAGGTAAAAATTTTAACTTTTATCAAGAAGATAAGGATATTTTAGAAGATTTGGAGCTTATAAACGAACAGATGACTGAACTTTGTAAAAGTAATGTCTATAAAATAACTACTGTTAGAAAATCCTATGAAGTAATTTCAACTAATAAGTTAAACAGAACCCATGAAACTACTTACAACTTTAACAGTAGTTTTAACTCTTCCAACTATGATAACTAGTTTTTATGGCATGAATGTATCTCTTCCTTTTTCTAATAACCCTTTTACATTCTGGTATGTTTTAATTTTAGCTATATTTTTAATGGTTTTACTTTTAATTGTCTTTAAGTTTAGAAGGAAAATATAATATATTATAATAAATCTATGATTTCATTGACAGCCCTTATTAAATCTTTTATTATATAAGAAGTAAGAGGATTGCCTCTTTTTTATTAACAAACTAATTTATCTCTCATACTCTTTATATTTTTCTTGTTTGCTGGCAAATTAAGCAAATTAAAAGAGTAGAGGAAAAAAAGAAAAAATATGTCAAAAATTCCAAGTTTAGATGAAATGCTAAAGGCAGGTATGCACTTCGGTCATAGAACTAGCCGTTGGCACCCAAAAATGGCTCCATTTATCTTCACAGAAAGAAATGGTCTATACATTATAGACTTACAAAAAAGCCAAAAACAATTAGCAGTGGCTTTAGAGTTTATGTCTAGTTTAGTCAAGGAAAATAAAAATGTTCTATTTGTAGGAACTAAAAAACAAGTACAAAAACCCATGAAAGAAATGGCTCAAGCAACTAATATGCCTTTTGTAGTAGGAAAGTGGTTAGGTGGTTGTTTAACCAATTTTGGAGTTATAAAGAAATCAATAAAAAAATATTTAGATTTACGAGAGGATCAGGCCTCTGGTAAGTTTGATAGATATACTAAAAAAGAAAAAAGTAATTTTGAGAGAGAAATTAAGAAAATGGACGAGAGGTTAGGTGGTTTGGCAAATTTAAATAAATTACCCGATGCGCTATTTATTTGGGATATTAAAGAGGAAAAAACAGCTGTTACTGAAGCTATAAAAAAGAATATACCTGTAATTGGAATTTGCGATACTAATGTGAATCCAGAAAATATTAATTATCCCATTGCTTGTAATGATGACTCAACTAAAACTATTAATTTAATTTTAGACACAATTAAAAAGTCTCTTCTGGAGACAAAAAAAGAAATTAAACAATAATATTTAACTTAAAAATATGGAGAAATTAAAACAATTGCGAGAACAAACTGGTGCAGGGATTACTGATTGTAAAAAAGCTTTAGATGAAGCTAATGGTGATTTAGAAAAAGCAGTTGAAATTTTAAGAAAAAAAGGCATTTCAAAAGCAGCTAAAAGAACAGGCAAAGAAGCTAATGAAGGTATTATTAAGTTTGTTGTTAGTGATGACAATACTAAAGCATACATGATTGAAGTAAATTCAGAAACAGATTTTGTGGCAAGAAATGATAAATTTCAAGAATTTGTAAATGAGGTATTAGAAGTAATTAAAAATATTGAACCAAAAACAATAGACGATTTAATGTTGGCTCCTATGCGAGAGTCAACTGTTAAAGAAGAGTTAGAAAGCTTAAGCGGAGTAATTGGAGAAAAATTAGTTATTAATAATTTTTCTATAGTTAGTGATAAAACTGTGGCAGGCTATCTGCATATGGGTGGTAAATTAGGTATTTTAGTTGCCTTAGATACTGAAGATAAGCTAGAATTAGCCTCTGAAGTAGCTATGCATATTGCTGCTTCTAATCCAATTTGTATTAGCCCAGAAGAAGTTCCTAGTGAAAAAATTGAAAAAGAGAAAGAAATATATCGAGAACAATTAAAAAAAGAAGGTAAACCAGCTGAGATTATTGAAAAAATTATGGTGGGCAAGATTAATAAATATTTCGAAGAAGTTTGTTTAAATAAGCAAGAGTATATTAAAGATGAAAAGCTTAAAATAGAAGAATTTCTAAAGGATGCTAAAGTTACCAAATTTGTTCGCTTTAGTTTGTCTTAAAAATTAGAAACTTTAGTTAGGAACTGTAGATTGTTAATGATTTTAACTAAAGTTTTTTAATATATCTATTTATGAAAAAAAATCAGGTTGTTTTAGTAAAATTTTCCTCATGGGACAAACCCTATAATTTTTTGTCAGCTAAGTTAAAATTAAATTTAGGTGATCAAGTTATTGTCGAGACCGACTTAGGTAAAGAAATAGGGACTGTTTTTGGGTTTAGTAATTTAAGTGATCAAACTGAGGATAAAGATGACTTAAAAGAAATTATTAGATTAACTGAACCATCAGACTATAATGATTTAGCTAGTCAAGAAGAGAAACAAGAGGCTATGGATTATTGTCAGGAAATGATAAAAAAATACGATCTCCCTATGAAGCTTGTAGATATGCATTTTTCATATTCTGGAAATCGTTTTAACTTTGCTTTTGTTTCAGATGGAAGAGTTGACTTTAGAGACTTAGTCAGAGACTTAACTTCACATTTCAGAGTAAATGTTCGTCTAACGCAAATTGGTACACGTGACGAAGCCAGGATTAATGGTGATCATGGGCCTTGTGGTCGTGGTCTTTGTTGTAAGCAGTTTATTAAAGAGTTTTCTTCTATAACTTCAGACATGGCTGAATGTCAGCAAATAGCCCATAGAGGTAGTGAACGCTTATCAGGTATGTGTGGGCGTTTAAAATGTTGTTTAGCTTATGAACAAGATACTTACAAAGAATTAGCTAAAAAAATGCCAGAATTAGGAACTAAAGTTAATGTTGACGGAAAAAAAGGAATTGTTGTGGGTCATCATATATTAAAACAATCAGTTGATGTCAAGTTTTTAGCTAAGGAAAAAGGTGAGCAAAATATAATTATTGAAGTAGATTTAAATAGGCATAAAAAAAAGAAGAAAGATGAAGATTTATAGATTTATTCCATAAACACTTTTGGGCTTTTATGTAATTTTATATTCCGGTCAGTATTAGAATTTATCTTTAAATCATCAAATAAGCCATTAATCACATTCATAGTTTTATTATTGGAATTAAAATTTTGTGTGTTATTCTGACAAGGAGTTGATGCAGATAAATTATAGTAAATAGTTTTTTCGTTTTTAGTCTTATCAACTGGTCGTTTATTTTCTTCTCTTATTGCAACCTTGATTACAGTATCATCAACTTCTCTAGTAATTATTATCCAATTACGATTTTCATTATATATAACCTTGTCTTGTAAATTTTTTGAATTTTGATAAATGTCATCAAATTTTACATTTTTTAGCTCACTATAATAATCAGAACCGTAGGAACAAGTTTCTATAGGAATATTTTTAACATCTTCTTTAATTGTATTTTTTTTAGGGTCAGAATTAATAATTTTTGAAAATACATTATTGCTTTTTATCGCTTCTATTAATGATCTGTAATCTCTAGCTTTAAAATATTGCGGAACTAGTTTACTAGGCATTAAATTATTTTTTATATTAGTACTTTGATTAATATACCCTGGGGCACAATCACTTGTCACAGTTTTTTCTATTAGAAAAAGGAAAGCGATAATAATTATAATTAAAGAAATTAAAAATCTCCATTTAGATAAGTTTGACTTAATAATAATAAAAAAGAATAAGGCTAATAGGCAAATTATTATAGCAAATGGAGTTTTAAAAAAAATGGCTGTAAATATAGAAAATAATAAAAATAAAATTGATAATAATAATATTTTTTTGGAGTAATTTAGTTTATGCGTTAAAAGGAAATACAATGTAATTATTGCTGACGTTAATATAAAAGATAAATAGAATTTAAATATTAAAGATAATACGGTAATAATTAGAAAAATAATCGCTAACACAATATTTGACTTGGGTTTAATATTTTTACCTATAAATAAAAGCGAAATTGCCAATAAAATTAAACATAAACTTACTTGGTTAATAAATATTGAAACCTGTGAAACGCAAACCATTGGATACATTATATCCATATTTTTTTAGATTAAAAATTATATTATAATTATAACATATTTTTTGAAATATTTTTTCAATTACCTTAAAATACTTAATTATGTTATTATATAAATAATTAAGTATAATTTTATATAATTAAATATTAATTTATGAGCAAAAAAATAAATGTAGCTATAAACGGCTTTGGTCGCATTGGCCGAGCCACTTTAAAGATTATTTTAGAAAAACATCCTAACTTAAAAGTCGTAGCTATTAATGATTTATCTGATAGTGAAAGTTTAGCTTACTTACTTAAATACGATAGTATTTATGGTAAATATGATAAAAAAGTTCAGGTTTTTAAAGATAGTTTTAAAATTGGTGGTGATAAAATAAAACTTTTCTCAGAGCGAGAACCAGAAAATTTACCTTGGCAAGAATTAAATATAGATATTGTTTTAGAATGCACCGGTTTTTTTAGAACTAAAGAGAAATCTTTTAAACATATTAAAGCTGGAGCTAAAAAAGTAATTATTTCTGCTCCTGCTAAGGGTGATGAATTTGTAAATACTATTGTACTTGGTGTAAATGAAAAGAGTCTTAAAAAGAATGATAAAGTTATCTCTTGTGCTTCTTGTACAACTAATTGTTTAGCACCTTTAACTGAAATTATTAGAAAGAAAATTGGTATTAAAAAATCTATAATGACCACTATCCATGCCTATACCGCCAGTCAAAATATTCTAGATGGATCTCAAAAAGACTATAGGAGAGGTCGTGCAGGAGCAGTTAATTTAGTACCCACTACTACTGGAGCAGCTAAGGCTACCATTACTGTAATTAGTGAACTTAAAGATAAAATTGATGGTATTGCAGTGAGAGTACCTATTCCTGTAGGGTCCCTAGTTGACGCTACTTATTTATTGAAAAAAAAGATGAGCGTAGAAGAAGTTAATAATATTTTTTTACAAGCTGAAAAAAATCCAGATTTAAAAGGAATTATCTCTGCCTCTAAAGAAAAACTAGTTTCTTCTGATATTGTAGGCTCTAGTTATAGCACAATTATTGATTTAGAATTTACTCAACTTGTAGATGGTGATTTGTTGAAAGTTCTAGCGTGGTATGACAATGAATGGGGTTATAGCTCAAGATTAGTTGACTTGGCTAGTTTAATTGCTAAAAAATATCTTTAATCTAAAAAATGATAGATATTATCTCTAAAATAAAAAAAGCTAATTTAATTGGGCGTGGTGGCGCTGGTTTTCCGGTTTATAAGAAATGGGAATTGGTTAAGTCTTTTTCAGGAGATAAATATATTATAGCTAATGGGGCTGAAGGTGAACCAGGGGTAAAAAAAGATGAATATATTTTAAAAAATTATAGTCAAGACGTTTTACAAGCACTGGAATTAGCCGATAATTATTTACAAGCTAAGGAAATTTTTCTTTATTTAAATCATAATTTTAAATATCTTGAAAGGAAGTTAAAACGTCAAATTAAAAATAAGAAAATAAAAATTGTATACAAGCCTAAAAACGCAGGTTATATGGCGGGGGAGGAAAGTGCTCTACTTTCAATTTTAGAGAGTAATCACTTGGAAGCTGGACTTAGACCCCCTTTTCCAGTGGAAAGTGGCTACAGAAATGGTCCGACATTAATTAATAATATTGAAACTCTATATAACGTTAGTTTAGCAGCTAAAGAAAAATATAAACAAGAGAGGTTCTATACTATCTCAGGGGCTTGTTTTAATCCGGGAGTATATAAGCTTAAAGATAATTTAAGTATTTTTGAAGTTTTAAAAAAAACTAAAAATTTACCGGCTTTTGATTTTTTTGTTCAAGTTGGTGGAGATGCTAGCGGGGAAGTCCTTAATCAAGGTCAACTACAAGAAGAAGTTTCGGGATGTGGATCTATCACTATCTATAATCTAAGAGATCATGAGGCTATTTCGCTTATAAAGTATTGGGTTGAATTTTACCTTAATAGCTCTTGTGGTAAGTGTACTCCTTGTCGAGAGGGAATTTATAGACTATATGAAATGCTTAGTTCTAAAAAAATGAATTGGCCTCTATTTTTAGATCTATTAGACAATCTTAGTTATAGCTCTTTTTGTGCTCTGGGCTCTTCACTACCAATTCCAATAAAATCATATTTAAAAAATATTAACCCTAGCTTAAGTTTGACTTAAATTATTATGAATAAAAAAATTTCCTTTAGAATAAATAATAAGCAAGTTTTTGGTAATACAGGACAAACAGTTTTAGATGTTGCTAAAGAAAATAAAATTTTCATACCGACTCTTTGTTATCACCCTGATTTGCCGATAAAAGGAAATTGCCGTATTTGTTTAGTGGAGATTAAAGGAGAGAAGAAATTAAAAACTAGTTGTTCTACTTTAATATCGGAAGGTATGGAAGTTAAAACTGATAGTAAAAAAGTAAGATTTTCAAGAAATTTAAATTTAGAATTGATTTTTTCTGAACACGCGGAAAAGTGTGGTAATTGTATAAATAATATTGATTGTCAACTTTTAGCTTTAGCTAAAAGATATAAGTTAAAAATAACCAGATTTGCCGATAGAAAAAATGACCGAAAAACCCATAAGTTTGGTCCGGCTGTAGAAATTGATGGATCTCAGTGTATTGACTGTCAAAGTTGTCTACAAGCCTGTGAACTCTTAAGTGGCATATCACACCTAAAACTTAGTAAAAAGGGCTATAAACAGCAAATAGAGCCAAAATTAAACCGATTTAAAGGTAAGCCCTCTAAAGATAATGGCTTTGCTTGTGTTTACTGTGGCCAATGTGCTCTGCATTGTCCTGTTGGAGCAGCTCAAGAACAAAGTAGCTTTAAGCAGGTTAGAAATTTATTAGATAATCCAAAAATTAAAGTTGTGGCTCAAATTGCCCCAGCAGTTAGAGTTAGTATTGGTGAAGAATTTGGTTTAAAAGCGGGTGAAATAGTAACAGGTCAATTATTTAGTGCTTTAAAACTTTTAGGTTTTGAGGCTGTGTTTGATGTTAACTTTGGGGCTGATATAACAACCTTAGTTGAAGCAAAGGAATTAATCGAGAGAATTAAAGAAAAAAAACCATTACCGATGATGACTTCTTGTTGTCCAGCTTGGGTAAGATATATTGAAGTTTATCGTCCTGATTTAATCCCTCTTTTAACTACTTCACGTTCACCACAACTACATAATGCCGGGCTTATAAAAACCTATTATGCTAAGTTAAATCCTGAAAAAGGTAGAAAAATTAAAACAGTTTCTATTATGCCTTGCACTGCTAAGAAATATGAGTCTAGTAGGTCTGAATTAAAATATAAGGGTGAAAGGTTAATTGATGAAGTTTTAACTACTAGAGAGTTAGCCTATATGCTTCATAAAAAAGGCATACAGTTAAATAAATTAAAAGACCAAAAACCCGATAACTTACTTAGCTCTCATAGTGGTGCTGCAGCTATTTATGGTGGCTCAGGTGGAGTTATGGAATCAGCACTAAGAACTGCTAAGTATATGCTTAGTCCCAAAAGTCGCTTTCAAGCTTTAGAATTTAAGGCAGTTAGAGGTTTAAAAGGGATTAAAGAGGCGAGTTATAGGATAGCTAATAAAACCTTAAAGGTGGCAGTAGTAAGTGGATTAAAAAATGCTCAGAGTTTACTTGACCACTTAGATAATTATCATTATATTGAAGTTATGGCTTGTCCAGGAGGTTGCATTGGTGGCGGTGGTCAACCTATTCCTACTACTGAGGAAATTAGAGAAAAAAGACGTCAAGCTCTTTATAGAATAGATTCACAAAAAAAGCTTAGACAGGCTCATAAAAATAAAGAGGCAATTGAGATGATTAAATGGTTAGAAAAAGAAAAAATTGATCACAAAATTTTACATACTAAATATACAAGAAAATTTTCATAAATATGTTACCTGACTATATTGTAAAGATTTTAACTACATTAACTAAAAAAAACTTCCAAACTTATGTTGTTGGTGGTTCGGTTAGAGATATTTTAATGAAAAAAATCCCCAATGATTGGGATATAACCACTAATGCCTTGCCAACAGAAATTTTAGAAATTTTTCCGGGTTCTAAATATCAAAATGATTTTGGTACGGTTATACTACCTTTAAAAGATGAGAATGATAAAGTAATTGAGGTAATTGAAATTACTACTTATCGCTCTGAGAAAGGTTATAGTGATAGGCGTCGACCTGATGAAGTTAAATTTGAAACTCATTTAGATAAAGATTTAGAAAGAAGAGATCTAACTATTAATGCTTTGGCAATGGACGCTAAAGGAGAAATAACTGACTTATTCGGAGGCTTAAAGGATATTAATAAGAAAATAATTAGGGCCGTAGGTGAACCAGTAGACAGGTTTAAAGAGGACGCTCTTAGAATGCTCAGAGCTATTCGTCTATCATCACAACTAAACTTTGAAATAGAACCCAAGACAGAAAGGGGAATTATAAAAATGGCTAGTGGTTTAAAGTTTATCTCTCAAGAAAGAATTAGAGATGAATTAATTAAAATGCTTAAAACTAGTAAGCCAGCTGAAGCTATTTTAAGACTTCATAAAAACAAACTTTTGCAATATATTATCCCCGAACTTGAACAAGCCGTTGGAGTTAAACAAAATCATCATCATATATATACAGTTTTTGATCATTCTTGGCGATCTTTAGAGACTTGCCCGAGTTTAGATTGGCGGGTTAAATTAGCTTCATTGCTTCATGACATTGGTAAACCTAAATCAAAAAAAATTATTGCTGGTAAAGCTACTTTCTATAATCATGAGTATATTGGGGCTAAAATAACTGATAGGATTTTAAAACGACTAAAATTTAAAAATGAGGATAGAGAAAAAATTGTTGGCTTAATCAGAAATCATATGTTTTACTATAACGTAGATGAAGTTACAGCAGCCTCGGTTAGAAGACTTATTAAAAAAGTTGGCAAGGAAAACTTAAAGGATTTAATTGACCTGAGAATTGCTGATAGATTAGGATCAGGAACACCAAAAGCAAAACCCTATAAACTAAGGCATTTGGAATATATGATGGAAAAGGTGCAAAATGATCCAATTTCTGTTAAAATGTTAGAGATTAGTGGCGATGATTTAATAAAGGATTTAAAATTTAGCCCAGGACCAAAGATTGGGGCCATACTGGACGTTTTATTATCAAGAGTTATAGACAACCCTAATTTAAACAAAAAATCAGAGCTTTTAGTATTAGCAAAAAAGTTAGAAGAAAAGCCCTTAGAGAAGCTTAGAGAAGAAGCCAGGGAAGTAATAAGTGAAAAAAATGAAGAAATAGATAAAAAAATAAAAAATGAATTTTATGTTTAATTTAAAAAATATGAAAAATAAAAAAATTTTTTTAATTTTTAGTTTACTAGCTTTGACTATGGTCTTAGCTGGTTGTACTAACACTAATTCCAATAATATGATACAAGAAAAAGATCAGGGAGCTTTACTTAGAGATACATATAGTCACGCTATACTTAAAACAAATAAAGGTGACATTAAATTAGAATTATTTACCAAAGAAACTCCTTTGACGACTGAGAACTTTTTAAAACTGGCAAAAAATGCTTATTTTGATAAAACAAAGTTCCATCGTGTAATTGAAAACTTTATGATCCAGGGAGGAGATCCTTTAACTAAAGATGATAGTTTAGAAAATAGATGGGGAACAGGTGGACCAGGTTATGCTATAGCTAATGAGGACGTAAAAGGTTTGTCCAATACTAGAGGAACTATTTCTATGGCCAATAGTGGTCCTGATACAGGTGGTTCTCAATTTTTCATAAACGTTGCTGATAATGCTAATTTAGACTTTGATAAAGCTCCACTAACAAGTCAACACACAGTCTTTGGTCAAGTTGTAAGTGGAATGGAAATTGTAGATGAAATAAGTCAAGTAAGCACAGGAATGTATGATAGACCTTTGGAAGCGGTGGTAATTGAAACTGTAATATTAGAGCCATAAAAGGCATTTACAATTAATTACTATACATATGCTAATATATTTAGATAATGCTGCTACTACTCAGGTTGATCCCAGGGTAGTTTCAGTTATGGAAAAATATTTTCTTCACAGCTTTGCTAATCCTTCAGCTATTCATATAGCTGGTGAACAAATTGATAAAGAATTAAGTTTAGCTAGAGAAAAAACAGCTAAAATATTAGGTGCTACAAATAAACAATTAATATTTACAGGTAGTGCCTCTGAAGCTAATAATTTTATTATCAAAGGAGTAATGAGGGCTAATAAAGAAAAGGGGAATCATCTAATAGTTTCTCAAATTGAACATCCTTGTGTATTAGCGCCTGCCAAGGAGTTAACTCAAGAAGGTTTTGAGATTTCTTATGTTCCAGTTTCAAAAAGTGGTTTAATAAATATTTCAGAACTAGAAAAAATGATTAGACCAGAGACGGTGTTAGTTTCTATTATGACAGCTAATAATGAGTTAGGTACTATTTCAGATATAAAAAAAATTGCTAAAATAACTAAAAAACATGGAGTATATTTTCATACTGACGCTGTCCAAGCTGTGCCCTATATAGATATTGATATGGAAGCTAACAATATTGATTTTTTAACTCTGTCTGCTCATAAATTCCATGGTCCTAAAGGGGTTGGTTTAGCTGTCATCTCTCCAGAGATAAAAATAAAATCTCTTATAAGTGGCGGTGAACAAAATAATAATCTTAGAGCAGGGACTATTGATACGGCAGGGATTATGGGCTTTGCTAAAGCCCTGGAAATTGCCTATAGAGATAAAGAAAAAATCAAAGAAAAGGTTATAAATTTAAGAAATTATTTTTTAAACAAAGTTAGCACTGAAATAGAGAATGTAAAATTAAATGGCTCTCTTAAAAATCGTTTACCATCTAACTTAAATTTGCGTTTTCACGGAGTGGAGGGAGAGGCAGTGCTTATGGATTTATCTCATGCCGGAATTTGTGTTTCAACAGGTTCAGCTTGCAGTGCTAAGAATTTAAAAAGTTCTTATGTATTACAAGCACTTAATATTAATCCTGATTATTTAAATAGTAATATTCGTTTTTCTTTCTCAAAATATAATACTAAGAAAGAATTAGATATAGTTATACAGGTTTTGAAAGCTTCAGTTGCAAGGCTAAGAGCTTTTAGTCCGATTAAATAAATAATAATTTAAATATATGGCACTTAATTATACTAAAAAAACTTTAAACCATTTTCTAAAGCCTAGAAATATTGGTGAAATAAAAAATGCTGATGCCTATGCTGAAATTGGCAATATGGTCTGTGGGGATCAGCTTAATTTTTCTTTAAAAGTAGAGAAGGGAATTATAAAGGATATTAAATTTATGTCCTTTGGTTGTGCTTCTAATATTGCCACTGCTTCAATTATGACAGAAAAGGTTAAAGGGATGAGCTTAAAGGAGGCAAGTAATTTTGACTTTAATATTATCACTCAAGAGTTAGGAGGCTTGCCTCAGCAAAAAATTCATTGCTCAGTTATGGCAGTACAGGGACTTAAGAAGGTTATTGAAAATTATGAGAAGAAATCTTTAAAAAAGATTAAAAAATAAACTTTGATAAAAATATTAAGACTATTGACAATTGTAATACAGCTGTATTATAATAAGATTATAATAATTTATTTAAAAATATGCGCCAAGTATTAAGTTTATCTCTTCCCGAAGAAACAACAAAAGAATTGAAAGAAATATCAAAAAAAAGGGGATTTG
>CAYMGT010000004.1:20815-36112 GCA_964390115.1 uncultured Gammaproteobacteria bacterium | reverse complement strand
GTCCGACAAGTACGGTTTCTAAATAATTTTAGAATATTATAATTATAGCATATTTATATAACTTTGTCAAGTAATTTAAGATTATCTTTAATAATTATGCTACTTTTTTTAGTTTTCATCCACAGGTAATAATTAGGCTTTAAAAGTATCAGAGCTATAATTACCTGGTTGCAAAGTATTTTCAATTATACTTGTAAGATTAGCTATCGAAGAATGATAATAATTCTTTTAATAATACGCATTATTTGCTATTATTAAAGTACAAAGTTTAGATAAAAACTATACGTAATAAATTGAAAAACTTATGAAAATTAAAAAAATTATTTTTTTTACAGCTTTAATTTTAATCATTGCTTTAATAGCTATATTTTTTATTATGCAAGGACGGCAAGATAAATTAGATTTAGAAAAACCAGTTGATATAACGATAAATGAAGCAAAAGAGAATAAAGAAAGTTTAGTAAGCGATAGTAATTTTATTAAAATAGTAGATAAAAGTATAGAAGGTCATAATATAAACTTACAAGTTTATGCTAAGCCAGAGAGATTTACAGGAACAACTATCTCTACAGAATATAAGCTGGTAATTGAAAACCATGAAGAGAAAAGCTACGAAACAGCACTAAGGATAAATTTGGAAGATTCTGTAAATAATAACGGAGGTTGTTTGGAGAATTGTATTAGCTATTATTATCAAGATGAAATCTACTTAAACTTAGAACCCTCATTAGTTTGGGAAAGGTTAATCAAATTATCATCTGAGGAAATTGAAAAAATTAATGATCAGCAGCCGGCTCTACTAAGTTTATTAATTGATTTTATTATTTTTCCTGAAAATCAAGATGTCTCTGCTACTTGGGACCAGACTTTCATTAGATTATTAGATAATAATGGCAGAGAAAGTCAGTGGCAAGGATGGATGGATCCCGTAAAATAAAATTATTTTTGTCTATTAAACTAGATTAATAATTTTTTTGTATAAAAATACCGGACATTAGATAGTCCGGTAAGAGTTTTTATAGCCTTAATCCGATTCCTTTATTTTATTCAATATTTTAAAGGGTACTGATTTTCTGTAGAATTCAGTGGGGCTTAGGCAAGTATGATTTCCTTTAACACAACCTTGAATATCACCATTATAGCCTATCCTTATGTCCGTTGCACTGTAGCCAGTTTCTTTCTTAAAGCATAAATCCATTTGGTAATACTCCAGAGAAAAGACCCCACTATTTTCATTTAATCGAAAACCAACTGAAAATTCAACGGTATCCATTGGCCAATAAAGATATCCAGAGGATATTAAATTGTGCCCAGTGATGAATGTTGAATCTAAGCAATAGTTTACTGAATCGAAATTTTCAGTATAATGGTCTTGAAAAGGAAATTTTCCATAATGCTCCAGCTCCTGCAAGACTATTAACTGTAGTAAGTTATAATCCTGATTTGAGTTTTTCTCCAGTTCTATTTTAGAATCTGGTTTTGTTTGAGCCTGAATTTTTTCAGTATTTAAAATTAAAAAAATTGAGACTAATAAAAGAATTGATAAAACAATTTTAACATTTTTCATGATATTTTATTTTTTAATGAACAGTATAATAATTATCTAGTATTTCTTATAAAAAGTCAAAATAAAAAGGCTGAACTTTATACATTTGCTTTAATTTTCAATAATTATTATACTCTAAATATATGATAAGTATAAAAAAACAAGTTAAATTATCTTCTTACACAACCTTTAAAATAGGTGGTGAAGCAAAGTATTTAGTTGAAGCTAAAAGTATAGATGATTTAATAGAAGCTGTTAAATTTGCTAAAGATGAAGGTGAACCTATTTTAGTTATAGGTGGAGGTTCTAACCTACTTATATCAGATAATGGGTTTAGTGGTCTAGTGATCGTGAATAAATTGATGGGTATTAGTGAGATAAGAGAAAAAAATAATGAAGAAGCTATTGTTAGCTCTAAGTCAGGAGAAACTTGGGATGATTTGGTAAAGTATTCTACAAGAAGGAATTATTGGGGTTTAGAAAATTTAGCTTATGTCCCTGGAACAGTTGGAGCCTCTCCCGTGCAAAACATTGGCGCTTATGGTAGAGAAATTAAGGACACCTTTTTATCTTTAGAAGCTTTGAGTTTAGATAATTTAACTTTACGTAATTTTAGCCTAAAAGAATGTAATTTTTCATATCGCTCCAGTGTATTTAAAGAAAAGTTAAAAGATAAATATATAATTACTTCAGTTAGTTTTAAATTATCACTTTTACCTCGTCCTGTTTTAGATTATGGCAGTTTAAAAGAAGAGATAAATAAGAGTTTAGTTAAATTGACAGCTGAAGATGTTAGACTGGTAGTAGAAAGGATAAGAAAGGAAAAATTGCCAGATCCAGATAAGTTGGGTAATGCGGGATCATTTTTCAAAAATCCGGAAGTTAATAAGAAAAAGTATATGGACCTTAAAGACAAGTTTCCTGATTTAAAGTATTATGAAATATCTTCTGACATATTTAAAATTCCCGCCGCTTGGCTCATAGATAAAGCAGGTTGGAAGGGTAAGAGTTTGGGTTTAGCTGGTATTTGGCATAAACAAGCCCTTATAATGATAAATAATGGAGGAGCTAGTTTTAATGATATTAAATTTTTGAGTAAAACTATTGTTTGTGAAGTAAAAAATAAATTTGATATTGAACTAATTCCTGAGGTAAATATAATTGACTAATAATTAATATAAATATATGAAAGTATTAAAAATTGGTGCTATTTGGTGCACAGAGTGTATAAGCATGAAACCTATCTGGGAGGAGATAGAAAAAGAAATTCCACAACTTAAAACAGAGTATTTTGATGCTGATGAAAATGATGAGCTATTAAAAAAATATGATATTAAAGAAATTCCCAGCTTTATATTCTTAGATAAAGAGGATAAAGAAATTTTAAGATTAAAAGGTATTTTAAATAAAGAAGAGTTGGTGGAAACTATTAAAGAAAATTTAGATAAATAATAATATGATAAGTTCTCAAGATATTAGAGATAAGTATTTAGAATTTTTTAAAGCAAAGGGACATGCTTTAATCTCTAGTGCTTCACTTATACCAGAAAATGATCCTTCAGTGCTATTTACTACCGCTGGTATGCATCCACTTGTTCCTTATCTTTTAGGACAAAGACATGCTGAAGGAAATAAACTAGCCAATATTCAAAAATGTATTAGAACTGGAGATATTGATGAGGTTGGAGACTCAAGTCATGTTACTTTTTTTGAAATGTGTGGTAGCTGGTCTTTAGGTGATTATTTTAAAAAAGAAGCTATTAAATTTAGTTATGAGTTTTTAACTTCTAAAAAATATTTAGGTTTAGATGAAAATAAATTAGCTATTAGTGTCTTTACAGGTGACTCTCAAGCACCTTTTGACAATGAGGCTTACGAGGCTTGGCTTGATTTAGGTATAAGTGATAAGAGAATAGCAAAGTTAAAAAAAGAAGATAATTGGTGGGAGTTAGGGTCAAATAATTCACCTGCTGGACCAGACTCAGAGATGTTTTATTGGACAAAAAAAGAGCCTGCTCCTTTAGAATTTGATCCTAAGGATACAGCTTGGGTAGAAATTTGGAATGATGTTTTTATGGAATATAAGAAAACTGGAGATACTTACCAGAAATTAGATAAAAAAAATGTTGATACAGGTTTAGGTTTAGAAAGAGTTCTAGCGGTTGTAAATGGTTTTTCTGATATATATAGAACTGACTTGCTTTGGCCTTTAGTAGAGATAATAGAAAAGGCTAGTGGTATAAGTTACCAGGAAAAAACCAGAGAGATGAGAATTATAGCTGACCATATTCGCACAGCTGTTTTTATCATGGGAGATTATAAGGGTATTTCTCCGTCTAACACTGATCAAGGTTATGTGCTTAGAAGACTTATAAGACGTGCCATAGGAATAAAAAGTAAGTTAGAAATTAATTCCTTAGATTTTTTATTTAATTTAGCTAATAAGGTTATAGATATATATAAGAATGTCTATGGCGAGCTTTTAGAAAATAAAAGCTTTATCTTGAGAGAATTAAAAAAAGAGGAAGAGAAGTTTAACAAGACTTTAAAGGTGGGTGCTAAAAAAATAGAACAAATAAAAGATAAAATAGATGGAGAAATAGCTTTTAATATTTTTCAAAGCTATGGTTATCCAGTTGAAATGACTAAAGAAATAGCTGAAGAAAAGGGAATAACTTTGTCTGATAATTTTGAAAATGAATATAAGTTATCTTTTGAAAAACACCAAGAGCTATCCCGCACAGCTTCGGCAGGTAAGTTTAAAGGAGGTCTATCAGGAGATGACAGGGAAACTGTTAAACTTCATACCGCCGCTCATTTACTCTTAGCTGCCTTAAGAAAAGTTTTAGGTAGTCATGTTGAACAGAGAGGTAGTAATATAACTTCAGAAAGACTACGTTTTGATTTTTCTCATAGCGAAAAGATGAGTGATGAACAAAAACAGACAGTTGAGAATTTAGTCAATGAAGTAATTAAAAAAAATTTAAGTGTAAGTTGTCAGGAGATGAGTTTGGAATCAGCTAGAGAGGAAAAAGCTCAAGGCATTTTTGATTCTAAATATGGAGAAAGAGTTAAAGTGTATAAGGTAGGGGATGAGGATAATTATTTTTCTAAAGAGATATGTGGTGGTCCTCATGTAAGTAAAACTGGTGAGCTTGGTAAATTTAAAATAAAAAAAGAAGAAAGTAGTAGTTCAGGGGTTAGAAGAATAAAGGCTATTTTACAGTAATTATATAAGTTATTTTTTCCTCTTGACAAGGAAAACATAAGTGTATATAATAGTCTTATATTTATAAGCAAGATAAAAATTTGCTAAATATATTTTGATAAAGCATATTTTTCTTTATCAAATTTTTTTGTGTTAATGAAAAAAAACAATAAACAAGAGATGAGCAACAATCAATCATCAGCTCAAAATTCAAAAGATTTTATCGAAACTGAAGGGGAAGTTTTGGAATTAATGCCCGCAACTACTTTTAAAGTGGTTTTAGACAACGGACATGAAATTTTAGCTCACCTATCAGGTAAGATGAGAATGAATAAGATTAGATTATTACCTGGTGATAGAGTTAAGTTGCAAATTAGTCCTTATGATTTAAGTAAGGGGAGAATTACCTATAGGCTCTAAATAATATTAGCCTATTTAATTAAAGCTGTCAGTTTTCAGCTATTGGTTTAAAAATTTTTAAATTATGAAAGTTAGAGCAAGTGCAAAAAAAATATGTAAAGATTGTCAACTTGTCCGTAGGAAGGGTAGACTTTATGTTATCTGTAAAAATCCTAAACATAAACAAAGACAAGGTTAATTATATTTATATTTATGGCTATAAGAATTGCGGGGATTAATATCCCTAACGAAAAAAGAATAGTAATTGCTTTAACATATATTTATGGAATTGGTTTAAAACAATCCCAAGATATTTTAGCAACTTTGAAAATAAGTCCAGATGTTAGAGTTAAAGATATTGAAGAAGAGTTAGCTAACAAGATAAGAGAATATATAGATAAGAATTATATAATTGAAGGAGATTTAAGACGTCAAATTAGTGGTAACATTAAAAGATTGAAGGAAATCTCTTCATACAGAGGCTCAAGACATACAAAACGTTTACCAGTAAGAGGACAAAGAACTAAAACTAATAGTCGTACAGTTAGAGGTAATAAGCGTTTGACTATGGGATCAGGTAAAAGTGTTTCTGCTATACAAAAGACTTAGTTATATTTTAAATAAATTTTTTAGTAAGTTTAATAAAAACACAATTTTTTATGAGCGATAATAAAGAAAAAGATACAAACAAAGAGGAGCTTGAAAAAAAACTTAGTTCACCAAGTGAAGAAGATAAGTCTTCTGATACAGAAAAGAAAGAAGATATTAAAGTTGAAAAAAAAGGTAAAAAAGAAGTATCTAAAAAAGAGGAAGAGAAAGAAGTTAAGGAGGAAGAAGAGGAGTCTCCTATGTCTTTTTCTGTTGATGATGATGAATTACCAGATGATGTAAAGAAAAAGTTAGAACAAAATAAAGCAGCTAGAGCTAAGAAAAAGATAATAAAAAAAAGAAAAAAGAAAACTACTAAATTAAGAGTAAAGATAGGTAAGGCCTTTATACAAGCTACCTATAATAATACAATTGTTACCCTAACCGATCTACAAGGTAATGTTATTTCTTGGGCTAGTGCGGGCGTAGCAGGATTTAGAGGAGCAAAAAAAGCTACTCCTTATGCTGCTTCTATTATTGTAAAAATTGCTAGCATGAAAGCTAAGGAAGAATATGGTTTACAGGAAGTTTCAGTTTTTGTTTCAGGAGTTGGTACAGGAAGAGAATCAGCTGTTAGAGCTTTAAACTCTAATGGTTTGGAAGTAACTTCCATTAAAGATATTACGCCAGTCCCACATAATGGCTGTCGTCCTAAAAAACCACGTAGAGTTTAATAATATATACAGTTATGAATTTCTATAATAACAAAATTTGTCGTCGTTACGGCATAAAAGTATCAGATTCAAAAAAATCACCTTTAGTTAGAAGAAACTATCCACCTGGTTTTCATGGTCCTAAGGGAAGAGGTAGGGTTAGTTCTTATGGTCAGCAATTAGCTGAAAAACAGAAAGCTAAAGTTATTTTTAATTTAAGAGAAAAACAATTTAGATTAACCTTTGATAAGGCTAAGAAAGAACAAGGTGATGCTGGATTTAATTTTTTGAAACTTTTAGAAATGAGACTTGATAACGTTGTCTATCGTTTAGGACTAGCCAATAGTCGTCCTGGTGCTAGACAGGTTGTGAATCACGTTCATATTTTAGTTAATGGTAATAAAGTCAACATTCCTTCTTTTAAAGTTAAATTAGGTGATGAAATACAAGTAAGACCTAAAAGTCAAAAAAGTAAATATTTTGAAAATATTAAACAATTGTTTGATTTAAAAGATTTGCCAAGTTGGTTAAATTTTGATATAAAAACTTTTACGGGCAAAATTTTACACGAACCAAAGCTTGAAGATTTAGATCAGAGTATTGATACTCAGGCGATTGTAGAATTTTATTCCAAATAATTAAAAATTAATTTTAAATTTATGGAAAATGTCGCTTTACCAAATAAAATAGAGTTTAGTAAAGGAGAGGATAAAAACTCTGGTGTTGTGACTATAGAGCCATTGTATATTGGTTATGGTATGACTTTAGGTAATTCATTACGTAGGGTTTTGTTATCCTCATTAGAGGGAGCTGCGGTTACAGGTGTTAAGATTAAAGGAGCTGATCATGAGTTTATGGCTTTGGATAATATCAAAGAAGATGTTTTAGAAATTATTTTAAATTTAAAAGAGCTTAGAGTTAAACTTTTTACAGATGAGGAAGTTAAATTAGAATTACATATAGCAGGGAAGAAAAAGGTTATAGCTAAAGATATTGAATTAAATTCAGATGTTGAAATTATTAATAATGACCTAGAAATAGCCAGTATTACTGATGATAAAGGATCATTGGATATAGAAATTTTAGTTTCTAAAGGTTTAGGCTATAAGATGGTTGATTCAGATAAGGAAAGAAAGGAAGCTAAGGAAATTGGATATTTAGAAATTGATTCAATTTTTTCACCAGTAAGTTCAGTTAGTTTAAAAGTTGAAAATGTTCGTGTTGGTAAAATGACTAACTGGGATAAATTATTGTTAAATATTACAACTGACGGAACTATTAGTCCTCAAGAGGCTTTTAATAAAGCGGTTAAAATTTTAGTAGAACAATTTTCTGTTTTATCTTTTGATAAAGACAAGAAAGATAAAAAAACTAAAAAGAAAGAAGATAAAGAAAAGAAAGAAGAAGATGTTGAAGAAGATAAAGCTAAAAAAGACAAATAATAATATACGAACATGAGACACAGACAAAAAGGAACAATTTTAGATAGAAAAAAAGAAGCTAGAGAAATGATGCTAAGAAATTTAGCTGCTAGTGTTTTAATGTATGAAAGAGTTACTACCACAGAGGCTAAAGCTAAAGCTGTTAAACCTATTGTAGAAAAATTAATCACTTTATCTAAGCGAGGGGATCTTAGCTCCAGAAGAGAACTTATCAGTTTTTTACCTCAAAAATTAGCAATAAAAAAAGCTATGGATGTTTTAGGTGAGAGATATAAAGATAGGGAAGGTGGTTATACTCGACTTATAAAATTAGGTAATCGCCAGGGAGATGGTGCTAAAACTGTACAAATTCAATTAGTATAGATAGAAAAAATATATGCAAAAAATTACAAGAGAAATTCATAAATTAGATGCTGAAAATTTAGCTATTGGAAGATTAGCTTCTAAAATAGCTTTAATTTTAAGAGGTAAGAATAAAACTGAATTCCAAGCTCATTTAGATTGTGGAGATATTGTTGAGGTTACTAATTTGTCAAAAGTTAAATTTACTGGTAAAAAGTTAGAACAGAAGAAATACTTTAGTTATTCTGGTTATCCGGGGGGACTTAAAGAAAGGAAGATGAAAGATGTTTACGCTAAAGATCCGGGAGAGGTTTTAAAAAGAGCGGTTAGGGAAATGCTTCCTCCAGTAAAATTTAGAGTTAATATGTTAAAGAGATTAATTATAAAATAATTTAGTTTATTATGAGTACTGAAACTAAAACTAAAAAAGTGACTGAAAAAGAAGAAGTTAAGACTAAAGAAGTAAAAAAAGTTAAAGAAACTAAAGAAGAAATTAAGTTTTCTGGTAAATATGTTAAAGCAGTTGGCAGAAGAAAAACAGCCGCCGCTCAAGTTAGACTTTATTTTAAGGGTAAGGGTCAGGTTTTGGTAAATGATAAGAAAATTAAAGATTTCTTTCAGTTAGATAATCATAATATAGCCCTACAACCTCTTAAAGAGTTAAGTTTAAATAAAGACGTAGACGTTTCAATTATTGTTAAAGGTGGTGGTGTGAAGGCACAGGCAGAGGCTATAAGGCACGGTATTAGCAGAGCACTTCTTATAAATGATGAAACGCTTAGAGATACATTAAAAGTTCATGGGTGGCTTACTAGAGACTCAAGAAAGAAGGAGAGAAAGAAACCTGGTTTAAAGAAAGCCAGAAAAGCTCCTCAGTGGAGTAAAAGATAAAAAAATGTTTAAAGAAAATTTTTTAGATAATAATTTAGAAAGAAAGGAAAAAGTAATGGAAAACACTGCAGATTTTAGAGACGCGCTCGATAATAAAGATTTTGATAATGCCGAAAAAAGTAATGCCGAAAAAAGTAAAGATTTTGATAATGCCGAAAAATTTTTAACAGAAGTTGCTTCTAATCCAGAAAAGTTTCCTCAATACGATGATAGGTGGGTTGACCATCGTCAGAGAGAGCTTTTTCAGTCTTATTATAAGGTTGAAGACTGGCAAGGTGCAAAAAGAGTAGTTGAAGCTACTAAAGATTCTCGAAGTTACGCAGGTAGAAAAGCTCGACTTGAGGAGTTATCAGAAATGAAGTACGACGAAATCTAAATTGTATTACCATGGCGTTAGTTTTATATAAGCAAGCGCCTTTTTTATTTTATAAAAAATTAAACTTTTTATATTGTTAATATTATTTTAATGTTCTCATATAGCACATCCAAAGCTGTATTTGACAACCCTATTATTATTGGATATAATTGGATATAGTTAGAATATCCAAAAAATATGATAAATAAATTTAATAAAAGACTAGAAAATATACCCGCAGAAATTATTTTTGTTTTAGGTAAAATTGATGAAATAAAAGGGCGATGGGTGACTGGTGCAGAATTGAGTCCGCAAGTTTTGGGACGCTTAAAGCGTTCTGTTTTGATTACTTCAACTGGTGCTTCAACTCGTATTGAGGGCGTTAAGCTGAATGATGAGGATATTGAAAAAGTAATGAAAGGTTTAAATATTCAGAAATTTGCTGATAGAGACAAGCAAGAGGTTCGGGGATATTATGAACTATTGGAAAATGTTTTTAATTCATGGAAAACTTTAAAATTTAATGAAAGTTTAATAAAATCTTTTCATAAAGAGCTTCTTAAGTATTCTGACAAAGATCAAGGACATTTAGGAAATTATAAATTTGGCGAGAATAAAGTAGTTGCTTATGATGCAAACGGTAGGGAAGTCGGAGTTGTGTTTAATCCAACTGTTCCACATTTAGTGTCAAAAGAAATGATAGAGTTGTTAGAAGCGACAAATTTATTTTTATCAGAAAAACTTTATCATCCACTTTTGATTATAGCAAATTTTGTGGTTGAGTTTTTAAAAATCCATCCTTTTCAAGATGGGAATGGACGAATGTCTAGAGTTTTAACAAATTTACTTCTATTACAAAGCGGTTATCTTTATATGCCTTATATTTCACATGAGAAATATGTTGAAGATAATAAATCTGATTATTATTTAGCTTTGCGAAATAGTCAAAAAACTTTTGGAACCGAGGAAGAGAGTTTAGCTTCTTGGCTAGATTTTTTCTTTTCTGTTCTATTTAAACAAGCAAAAAGTGCAATTGATTTAATGAGTAGAGAAAGTATTGAAAAATTACTTTCTGAAAAGCAATTAGTAGTCTGGAAATTTGTGCAGGATTTAGATACTTTCAGTACAGGTGATGTTGTAAATGGCACAGAAATAATTCGTCCAACAATCAAGCAAGCATTGGATGTTTTGTTGCGGTTAAAAAGGATTGAGAGGATCGGGCAAGGGAGAGGGGCTAGGTATAAAATAGTTAAGAAATAAAAATATGATATCAAAAATACCATCTCTTATTGTTAATAATCTTGATAATTATTTAACTTAGGAAATAAGTAGCTCAAAAATAACTAGAAAGGAAAATTATTATAATGAATTTTTAGCTATTTTTAATAAAACTGATTTATTTGATAATGATGAGTCGATAAAAGCGTTTGATGTTTTTAAGGTTAGCTCATTTTTTTATAAAAAATTAAACTGTTTATATTGTTAATATTGTTTTAAAGTTCTCGTTAATATAGTATATTTAAAACCATATTTTCATCATTCCAGACTGACCAATCTGCCGGAGGCTGTAATAAATAAATTGATATCTAAAACAAGAGAATTCACGATATTATGTTTATTTTTAGGTAAAAAATTAAGCCTTGACGCTTCTAGTATATTATAATATACTAGAAACAGGTATTTGTAATATAATATAATAAACATGAATAATGAATTTATACAATACATACAACAGCAGGTCAGAACAACTTCTGAAAGAGTTAAGAGATACACACACAGTCCAAGAGGCGAGGAATATCCTCAGCGTTTTATGGTTGTAAAAATCAAACAGTACATTGATGGATTTTTAGATAAAACACAGGATAATAGGATGGTGATTATTCCTGGATTTAGGGGCGTGGGCAAAACAACATTAATGGCACAGATGTGCGCATTATATTCTAAAAAAGTAGAAAATATTTTGTTTTTATCAGTAGAAGAAACTAAAAATTTATTTAATGCTGGAGTCAATGATATAGTATCTTCTTTTGAAAGTGTAATTGGTCAAAATATTGAAAGCATAGATAAGCCGACTTTAATTTTTTTAGATGAAATACAAACTGATCTTAAGTGGGCAATTAGTCTAAAAATTTTATTTGATAAAACTTCTAATGTATTTTTTTGTTGTACAGGTTCTTCTGCGGTTATACTACAGACCACAACTAACCTAGCCAGAAGAGCTTTGTTTGAACGGATGCCCCCAATGTCATTTATAGAATATGAAATGATTCAAAATCAAGCCCTTCCTAAAAATGACTTAAAAGATAAAATACGACAAGCTGCTTATTTTTCAAATTCAGCCGAAGAAGTATTTGGTAGATTGCAAGAATTACAAGGGGCTGTTAATAAGTGCTGGTCAAAAATAAACAGACATGATATTAAAAATTATTTGTCATATGGGACATTGCCTTTTTCACTCATTATGCCAAATGAAACAGCCGTGTATGATGCAATATCATTACTACTAGATAAAATTATAAAACAAGATTTGCCGACTCTCGGGAGTTTTGATCAAGGCACTTTAGGAGCGGTAAAAAGAATTTTATTTGCTATTGCAGAAAATGATACAACTAGTCTCGGTATATTAGAAGAACGATTCAAGATAAATCGTTTAACTATATCAAATATTTTTGAGGCGCTTGTAAAAGCAGAATTACTTATAAAAGTGCCGGCTTACGGATCAAATATGACTGTAGCCAAAAAGCCTAATAAATATTTATTTATGTCACCAGCAATTAGAATGACTTTTTTTTACTTTACTGGCCAAGAAAGTACATATTTGACTAGACAGGGCAAGTTATTGGAAGATTCTTTTGCTTCACATCTTTATCGTGAATTTATTTTGAGAAATCAAGGGTTGGTGCGATATGATAGTGCTCAAGGCGGGGCTGATTTTATTTTGCAGATTATGAATAATAAACAGATAGTAATTGAGCTAGGAATGGGCAAGAAGGATGTAAAACAAGTAGCGACTACTGCTAAAAAAATCAATTCAGACTATAATTTGATTTTTTCAAATACGGAATTAAAAATAAATAAAGAGCTAAAAACCGTATTTGTGCCTTTGGATTATTATTTTTTGATGTAAAATGTGGCTAATTATATAAAAAATTAACACTTTATACTACCAGCATCTGCTAATATTGTTTTAAAGTTCTCGTTAATATAGTACAATAAACTTATAAAATATTTTTCAACATATTTATCTTTATTATGGAGAATTTATTAAAACAATTAGAAGTGCTTAGAGAAAAAATTATCTCTGCCCAAAAAACTTTAGATATACCGACCTTGAAATCAGAGAAAAAAGATTTAGATAGACAAATGACCTCAGCTAATTTTTGGCAAAATCAAAAACAAGCTATAGAGATAAGTAGTCGTTCAGAATCTTTACAGACTGAGATTTCTCAGTGGGAAAATTTAGAAAAAGAAGTTTTAGATTTACAAAAATTTGTAGCCTTAGCTCAAAAAGAAGATGATAACTCTATATATAACGAAGCTTTACAAAGCACTAAAATTTTAGAAGAAAAATTTATTAAATTAGAATTTTTACTTCTTTTCTCAGAAAAATATGATCGCTTTAATGCGATTGTCTCTATTCATGCTGGCACAGGCGGTGTAGATGCTCAAGACTTTGCCTCAATGCTATCGAGAATGTTATTTAGATTTTGTGAATCTAGGGGTTGGAAAGTAAATTTAATTGATAATAACTTTGGCCAAGAAGCTGGTATTAAAAGTCAAACTTTTCAAGTTATTGGCTCTTTTGCTTTTGGGTATTTAAAGAGTGAAAATGGTGTTCATAGATTAGTTAGAATTTCACCCTTTGATGCAGAAAGTATGAGGCACACTTCTTTTGCTAAAGTTGAGGTTTTACCTGATTTACCTGAGGCTAAAGAAATAGTACTTAAAGATAGTGATTTACGCATAGATGTTTTTAGGGCATCTGGTCCTGGGGGGCAAAGTGTAAATACCAGTGATTCGGCAGTTAGAATAGTTCATATACCAACTAAACTCTCAGTTAGCTCACAGTCAGAGAGATCGCAACATCAAAACAAAGAAATTGCTCTACAAATTTTAAAGTCTAAACTTTATCAATTAAAAAAAGATAAGCAAGCTAAAAAAGAAGATAAATTAAAAGGCGAGGTTAAGGTGGCGGTTTGGGGTAAGCAAATTAGATCTTATGTTATGCAACCCTATCAAATGGTTAAAGATCATCGCACAGACTATAGCACTGATCAGGTAGATAAAGTTTTAGATGGAGAAATAATTTCTTTTATAGAAGCCTATCTTCATAAGCAAAGAAATAATAATTAACTTTAAAATTATTTAATTTAAAGGTTTGTATGATAGTGGTATGAAAAACCATTATTTTTTTTATTTTTTATTAATTACATGTTGCTTGAGGCTTATTTTTTTTCAAATTAATACTCATAAAGAAGATCAAATTTTAGAGACAATTAATATTAATCAAAGGCAATTTGATGTCGTGGTAAGTAGAGAGGCAAAACGTTATTTTAGTAAACAAGAAGCAATTTTATGCCTTAAAGATGATTTATGTGTTTTAGGTATTTTTGAAACTTGGCCTAGATTAGAATTATTTGATGAAATTAATTTATACTGCACCTTGAAAGAGCCCAAAAACTATTCTAGTTTTGATTATAGGAAGTATTTAAAAAAACAAGGCATTTCTTATCTTTGTCTATATCCTAAAATTAAGGAAATTAGACATTATCAAGGTAATAGTTGGCGTTATAGCTTGTGGCGGTTTAAGCAAATTATAGTTAATAAAATAGATAGGAATTTAGAAGAGCCTGCTAGTGGGCTTTTAAAAGCCACTTTACTTGGCTTAAAAACTGAGTTAAATTTAGATACAAAAGAGGCTCTAACTCGTTTAGGCTTGGCTCACCTATTGGCTATTTCAGGCTTACATATCGCTTTGTTGGTTTTTGGACTTAAAAAATTTATTTATAGAGTTAAACTTCAGAAAGTTTCTAATTTAATAATAATATTATTCTTAATTTTTTATGTATTTCTTATTGGTTTACCAGTGTCGGCTATTAGAGCTAGTTTAATGATTTCTTTTATATTTCTATTTAAATTAAAAAGTATAAAAAAAAGATTTTACTGGTGTTTTCTTATTATGTTAGCGATAAGACCAGCATGGCTTGAAGAGCTTAGTTTTCAACTTAGTTTTTGTGCTATTTTTGCGATAATTTTTTTACTGCCCCTCTTAGATGGATATTTTTGGCAGTTTTTAGCTAAATTAATTAGATACTTTAAAAAGAAAAAAATAATTGACTCTAAGTTTAGATTATCTAAAATATATAATTTACGATTTACAAGAGAGATTATAAAGATAAGTTTAGCTTCCTTGGCTGTGAATATTGTAATCTGGCCTATTTTAGTTTTTAATTTTCAATCTTTCAACTATTTGTTTATAATCTATAATATTTTAATTCTACCTGCCTTACCTTTTCTTTTAGCTAGTGGCATTATAGCTATAATTTTACCTCTGAGTGCCCTTGGGTTTATACCTGTTTATTTAATTAGTGAGTATATATTTTTTATTTCAAAGCTTGAAGCTGGATATTTTGAAGCTAGTTTATCAGTAGATTTTTTAATTATTTATTATTTAATTCTTATTTATCTGGTATTTTTGTCAAAAAAAATAAAAAATAAAAAAGTTTTCCCTTGTCTTTTATTGTTAGTTTGCTATAATTTATTTAAATACTTACATTATTAAAAAGGAGGAACCATGAGATCATTAAAAAATA
>CAYMGT010000004.1:0-20715 GCA_964390115.1 uncultured Gammaproteobacteria bacterium | reverse complement strand
AGCGGAGAGTCTAGAGGTTATATTGCAAGAAGATTCAATAATTGTGGATGTTGCAGTTCCCGCTGGTGTACCACCAGAAATTTTAAAGCTTCTTAAATTTAAGCCAACAAGACTAAGCGCAGGAGACTTTTTTCTAGAAAATATTGATTACCAATTTCAACCAGGAATTTTATGTTTTCCCAGTAAAAATTTTTGGTATGGATGTTTTACTGAAGCTCTATGCTTAGCTATTGCTATAGACTCTTTAAGTGTTGGTTACTTGAAACAATATAATTTTTTTCAGGTTAATGAAGCTAACCAAGTGCTACTATTTCCTTTTTTGAAAGAAATAGAGGCTAAAATACCTCTAGTAGATTTTTTTTCACTAAAGGAGTTAAAGGACATAAAAGTTATAGACTTTTGAGTCAACAAAGAGGAATAAATCATTCCTCTTTTTTATTTGTCTAAAAAATGTTAAACTTTTATTATAATTTATAAATAAAAATGATTGATTTTTTATTTGCTCAAATATTTTCTTTTCTAAGTTTAGTTTGTATTATATTTCTAGGCTATATTGTTTTAAAAAGAAGTCGTAGTTTAGTTAGTAGACTCTTTTTCTTTTTGACCATTATTTTAGATATTTGGATTTTTGGCACTATTATGATGTTTAATTCAAGTAGTGCTGATGAAATAGTTTTTTGGGATAGGTTCATATATTTCGGAGTAGTTTTCTGGCCTGCCTTACAATATCATTTTAGCTTAGCGGTTACTAAAATTAGTAAAATAAGAAAAGTCCTGCTTTACTTGGGTTATTTTATTTCTCTAGTGTTTTTAATTTTCAGTAGAACAGATTATTTTTTAAATGATATTTTTTATTATACTTGGGGGGCACATACTCAAGCTCAGTGGCCTCATCATTTGTTTATGATATTTTTTCTCATTTATTCTGCGATGTTTTTTATATCACTTTGGAAGAAATACCATCTAGAGAATAAACTGTTAGAGAAAAAGCGACTGCTTTATTATATTTTAGGTTTTTTTATTTTAAACTCACTAGGAGCAACAGCTTTTTTACCGGCCTATAAAATTTCAATTTATCCTATTTTTTTAGCAGCTCCATTGTTGTTTTCTGTAGTTATTACTTATTCTATTGTATATTTTGGTTTAATGAATATAAAGGTTATAATGAGAAGCTACTCAGTTTATATAGTTTCACTACTTTCAGTTTTTTTACCTTCGTATTTAGCACTGTATATAGTAAATAATTTTTATCCACAATTAGTTTTTCTGCTTTTTTCTGTGGCCCTTATTTTAGCTTTACTAACCTTTCCTAAGCTCAAGAAATATTATTACAAGATTTCTAATAAATATTTTTTTTCTGGTTTGTATGACTTTGATGACTTAATCATTAAAATAAACAACAAAATTCATACTACCTTGGATGCAAAAAAGATGCTTAATTCAGTTTTAAGTCTTTTACAAAAAAATATTCATAGTCAAGCTGTGGCCGCTGTTAGTTATGATTACGAAAGTAAGAGTTGGAAGCTTGACTATAATAGTGATTTTAAAAAAATTAATGTTAAACAGTTAAAATTTAGTAGAAATTTAGAGAAACTTTCTTCTGAAAAACAATTAGTTTTAAGAGGAGAAATGTTAAAAGTTTGTAACCACACTAATTGTCAGGTTATTCAATATTTATATAATTTACAAGCAGAATTAATAATCTTAGTGAAAGTCAGGCAGGTTAAAAAGATGAGTTTGTTAATTTTTACTAAAAAAGAATCAGGTGAAGCTTATAATAAAAAAGATCTTAAACTTTTGAGTTTAGTAGGTGGAGAAATTAGAGTAGCTTTGGAAAACATTTTACTTTATGAAAATGTTAAAAAATTTAATTTAAAACTTAAACAAGAAATAAGGAAAGCGACGATTAAGCTAAAGGAGCAGAATAAGACTTTAAAAAAACTAGACAAACTTAAAGATGAGTTTATTGGTATTGTTTCCCATCAACTTAGAACACCTTTAACTAGTATTCGTTGGTTAACTGAGATTGTTTTAAAAGACAATAAAAGTAGTCTTAAAAAACAATCTACTCAAATGTTGAAACAAGTGACTGAAAGTAATCTTAGTATGATTAAATTAGTCGATGATCTGTTAGATGTTTCCCATATTGATACAGGTAGAAAGTTTCAGATTAATAAAAAAATATTTTTATTAGATAAAGTAATTAATGCTGTAATTAATGAAAACAACTATTTAATGAATAAAAAAAATATTAAAGTTGAAAACAGCTTACTTAAAGATCTAAAGGTGTTAGCTGATGAGGATAAACTAAAACAAGTATGGCAAAATTTATTAGGTAATGCTATAAAATACTCACCAAATGATACGAAGGTTGTAATTAGAAAAGAAGTTAAAGATAAAAAAATATTTTTTTATGTTGAAGATAGAGGTATAGGTGTGCCAAAAAAAGAAAGAAGTAAATTATTCACTAAATTTTTTAGAGCCAAGAATGCTGACTTAGAGCATGTGGGTGGAACTGGACTTGGCTTATATATCGCTAGAGAAATTATTAGAGCACATGATGGTGATTTAAAATATAAAGCGGTCCAGCCAAAGGGTTCAATATTTTATTTTTATTTACCAGAGGTAGATTATAAGAATTATAAATTGGAAAAAATTAATAAAGTTGTTAAATTATAAATTTAAAATAAACAAATGAGTAAAAAAATACTAATTGCTGAAGACGATGTTTCTTTAGCTCAAGCTTTGAAAATGACTTTAGAAAGAGAGAATTTTGAAGTTTTTTTAGCCAGCGATGGTCAAGAGGGATTGGAATTGGCTAAAAATGAGATGCCAAACTTAATTCTTTGTGATATAAATATGCCTAAAATGGGTGGATTTGAAATGATAAAGCAACTTAGGAAGTCTGCTTGGGGGAAAAATTTAAATATTATTATTTTAACTAATTTTAGTGATGAACAAATAGTTTCAGAAGCTTTAAGTCTTAAAGTGTTTCATTACTTAGTTAAAAGCGACTGTGACTTACAGCAAATAGCTGATAAAGTAAAGAGATATTTACAGGATAAATAAAAAATTAATAACAAAAAAAGCACCTTAGCGCCTTTTTGTTTGAAAAAATTATATACTTATTTAACTGTTTTACCAGCTTCAATTTTCGCTTGCATTTGAGCATCTTTCTTAGCTAAGGTTCTAAGACAAGAAGTGCAAATCTTTAAAGTAAATCCATTGACTTTACGATTTTGCAAGTTAATATTTTGACGTTTTAAAGTTTTAGTTTTAGAGTGGGATCTAGAAGCTCCCTTTGTTGATCCGCGATAGCAGATATCACATCGTTTAGACATGTTTTTTAGTTAATTAAATAAAAGATAAAGCTATATTATCACGCATTGCTAAAAAAGGCAAGCTGTGATAAAGTGTTTATTATATGTTACAAATTTTTTCAATAATTGTCTTAATATTTTCAGCTATTATTCATGAATATATGCATGGTTGGATGGCTGAAAGATTGGGCGACAATACAGCCAAAGAAGCTGGTCGTTTAACTTTAAATCCCTTGCCACATATTGATTTATTTGGTTCTATTTTACTACCTTTAATGTTAGTTATATCTGGCACAGGTTTTATTTTTGGTTGGGCTAAACCAGTGCCTTTTAACCCTAATAACTTACGAGATAAGAAGTGGGGATCAGCTAAGGTGGCAGTAGCTGGGCCATTGGGTAATTTAATAATTGCCGTAGTCCTAGGTCTAATAGTTAGATTTGTAGAATTTTCTAATCCTATTCTCATTGGCTTATTAGTTATGGCAATATTTATTAACTTAATATTAATGGTATTTAATCTTGTTCCCATACCTCCTCTAGATGGCTCTAAAGTGCTCATGCCTTTTTTACCTAAATCTTGGCAGTTTAAATTTATGAAACTAGAGCGTTATGGAATGATTTTAGTTATTCTATTTATATTAGTAGGTTTTAATCTAATTTTTCCCATCACTGCATTTTTAATGAAAATAATTGCTGGTCCTGAAGCTTTAATGATGTTGTTTTCTGTAAATTAAAGTACTTATAATTGCCACATATGTGATTAAATATTGATACTATTAAAAAACATGTTAAGATATTTTATTACTTTAACAATTTAATATTACTTACCAAAATAAAGAATAATGAAAAAAAAGTAACAGATGTAAAAGGATTTTGGTTAGCTGTAAAAAAACAAAAAATTTATTTTTGGCTCACCGTGATATCCATTATTATGGGCTTACTAAGTAGTTTATTTGGAATACTAATAGGTTACTTATATAAAAGTCATGAAAGTGTCAATTACCTTGTTTTAATTGCTATCTTATTTAGTTTATTGGCATTTATTTTCCTTAAAAAGAAAAGAAAGGTATCAAATATGATGTCCGATTTCCTTAAGAGCCGTTAAGAGGTAATTATAAAAAAAGCTATTTTTAAAAATAGCTTTTATTTTTGATCAAGCTCGCGAACATAATTGAAAAATATATTAATATGAACTGATTACGACTCTTGACTTATTTTTTTAGCTTTGTTAAATTAAGGTTATAAATATTTTATCCCGATAAACGGGATTATTTAATTATAAAAAACAATTAAAATTATAATTGATATAAATTTTAGATAATAATTATTATGCCAACTATAAATCAATTAGTTCGTAAGGGAAGAAAAAGTAATTCTAAACGTAAGAAAACTTTAGCCCTACATACCAATGTGGACAGTTTACATCGTCGTCGAAAAGTTACTAAAAAAGGAGCTCCTTTTAAGCAGGGGGTTTGTTTAAAGGTAACCACTATGACTCCAAAAAAACCTAACTCAGCTCTGAGAAAAATCGCTAGAGTGAGATTATCTAATGGTATGGAGGTTACTGCTTATATTCCTGGTATGGGACATAATCTACAAGAACATTCAGTAGTACTGATTAAAGGTGGTCGTACTAAAGATTTGGCAGGTGTGAGATATAAAATAGTTAGAGGTGTATATGACTCTCAAGGTGTGGCTGATAGAAAAAAGAGTCGTAGTAGTTATGGTACTAAGAAAGCTAAAAATTAATTTTTTAAATTATGAGAGGAAAAAAAGCTCCAAAAAGAGATATACCAGCTGATTTAAAATATAGTGATGAAACTATCTCTAAGCTTATAAACTACATCATGAAAGATGGTAAAAAAACTGTAGCAGAAAGTATTGTCTACGGTGCTTTTGAAATTATTAAAAACAAAACCAAACAAGACCCCCGACATATTTTTAATAAAGCGATTAAAAAGGCTTCACCTTTAGTTGAAGTTAGAGGTCGTCGTGTAGGTGGGGCAAATTATCAAGTGCCTTATCAAGTTAGAGGTGAAAGACGTTATTACTTAGGTTGTAAGTGGTTAATTGAAGCTGCTAAATCTAAAAAGGGTAAAGATATGGACGAGAGGTTAGCTATTGAAATATTAGATGCTTCTAATGGAGAAGGAAACGCTGTTAAAAAGAGAGAAAATGTGCATAAAATGGCTGAGTCAAATAAGGCTTTTGCTCATTTTTCACGCTAAAATAATTTTTGTAAAATTAATATATAAATAAATTTAATTAATATTATGCCTCGAGACTATTCCCTAGATAAAATCAGAAATATCGGTATTATGGCTCACATTGATGCTGGAAAAACCACTTTTACTGAAAGAGTGCTTTTTTATACAGGTAAAAAACATAAAATTGGTGAAACCCATAGTGGAGAAGCTGATATGGACTGGATGGAACAAGAAAAAGAAAGGGGTATTACTATTACATCCGCTGCTACAACCTGTTTTTGGCAGAATAATAAGGTTAATATTATTGATACTCCTGGGCATGTTGATTTTACTGTAGAAGTAGAAAGATCACTTAGAGTTTTAGATGGAGCTGTGGCTGTTTTTGATGGTTCAGCTGGAGTAGAACCTCAATCTGAGACAGTTTGGCGACAAGCTGATAAATATCATGTGCCAAGACTTTGTTTTATTAATAAAATGGATAAAATGGGAGCAGATTTTGCTATGAGTCTTGATTCTATTAAAGATAGATTAAATCCTAGAGCTGTTGCTTTTCAATTAGCTATTGGAGCAGAAGACAGTTTTTCTGGAATTATTGACTTAGTTAGTAAAAAAGCTTTTAAGTTTAGTGGTAGTTTTGGTGAAGTTAAGGAGGAAATAGAAATTCCTGAAAATATGAAAGCTGAAGTAGAGAAGTATAGGTCAGAGATGATTGAAAAGATTGCTGAATGCGATGAAGCTATTACTGAAAAATATTTAAGTGGAGAAGAAATAAGTGAGGAAGAATTAAAGAAAGCTGCTAAAAAAGGTGTTATAAATAATGAAATTTATCCTGTTTTCTGTGGTACAGCACTACAAAATATTGGTGTACAACCTGTTTTAGATGCTGTTATAGATTATCTACCGTCGCCACTAGAGGTGCCAGATATTATAGCTCATGATGCTAATGATGAAACTAAAGAAATATTAATTAAAGCTAATGATAATGAATCTTTTACTGCTTTAGCATTTAAGGTTGCCACTGACCCTTTTGTGGGTAAATTATGTTTTGTCCGAGTTTATCGTGGAGTTTTAAATGCAGGTAGCTACATTTTAAATTCTTCTACAGGTAATAAAGAAAGAGTTGGTCGTTTAGTTAGAATGCATGCCAATAGTCGTGAAGAAATTAAAGAGCTTTATGCCGGAGATATTGCTGCGGTAGTTGGTTTAAAAGATACTACTACAGGCAATACTTTAAGTGCTGAAGATTCACCTTTACTTTTAGAGTCAATTACTTTTCCAGAGCCTGTTATTAAGATTGCTGTAGAACCCAAGACTAAAGCTGATCAAGAAAAAATGGGTGTAGCTTTACAAAAATTAGCCGAGGAAGATCCTACTTTTAGAATAGAGACAGATGAAGAAACTAATCAAACTTTAATCTCTGGAATGGGAGAACTTCATTTAGATGTTATTATCGATCGTATGAAAAGAGAGTTCAATGTAGAGGCTAATATTGGTCAACCACAAGTATCATATAGAGAAACAATTAGAGAAATAGCTCAAGCCGAGTATAAATATGCTAAGCAGTCAGGCGGTAAGGGTCAATATGGTCATTGTTATTTACGCGTTGAACCAAATGAAGAGGGTAAAGGTTTTGAATTTTTAGACGAAGTAAAAGGTGGTTCAATTCCAAGAGAGTATATTCCTGCTATTGAAAAAGGTGTAAAAGATGCTATGAATAATGGTATTTTAGCTAGTTATCCAATGGTAGATGTAAAAGTAGCTGTATTTGATGGATCTTACCATGAAGTTGACTCTTCTGAGTTAGCTTTTAAAATGGCAGCTATCTTTGCTTTTAAAGATGCTTGTAAAAAAGCTAAACCAGTTCTTTTGGAGCCAGTTATGAAAGTAGAAGTTACCACACCTGAGGACTACATGGGAAATATTATTGGAGACTTAAATGCTCGTCGTGGTCAAATTGGAGATATGACAGATAGAGCTAATATTAAAGTTGTTGATGCGAAAGTACCATTGTCAGAGATGTTTGGCTATGCCACGGATTTGCGTTCTATGAGTCAAGGTAGAGCTAATTATACTATGGAGTTTTTACATTATTCAGAAGTGCCTAGAAATATATTAGAAAAGATTCAAGAAAAAAATGCTTAAATAAATATTCTTGATACTATGAATCATTTATTAAAAATTCTAAAATTAAGTCAGCAAGCAGGAGATAGATTACTTGTCTATAATCCAGAAGAACCAGATAATTCTTGGGTGGCAATTTCATTAACAGATTATGAAAAGTTTATCACAGAATCTAATGTGGTTTCAGAAAGTGAAAAAAGCCCAGAAAATGAGGTGTTGACAAGCCCTGAGCAAGTTGATAAAATGAAGTCTGAAAATACTGAAGCTAATATAGAAGATGAAGATGTCTCTGAGGAAGATTTTTCTAACTTTTCTAGTGATAATATTTCCAGACCAGTTTATTCAGATAAAGATTATAAAAATGGTCCGGTACCAATATCTAATGTTTTAGAGAAAAATAAGAGTAAGTGGAGAATTCCTAATCAAATAAAGAAGTCAGCTAGTGATACAAATTAAATAATTACAAATAAATTAATTTATAAATTTAATAATCTACGCGACTGGTTGTCCCATATAGCTGGACAGGTAACCTCTATTGAGGGTCGTAAACATACAAACATGTCTGAAAAATTTGAACGAAACAAACCACACGTTAACGTAGGTACTATTGGCCACGTTGATCATGGTAAAACAACTTTAACTGCAGCTATGTTAAAAGTTTTAGCTGCCAATGGCTTAAGCGCTTCTAACAAGGATGTTGATCAAATTGATGCTGCTCCTGAAGAGAAAGCTCGTGGTATTACTATTGCCACTGCTCACGTTGAATACGAATCAGAGAATAGACACTATGCTCACGTTGATTGTCCAGGTCACGCTGATTATGTAAAAAATATGATTACAGGTGCAGCTCAAATGGACGGGGCTATCTTAGTGGTTTCAGCTACTGACGGACCTATGCCACAGACTAGAGAGCATATACTTTTAGCTCGTCAAGTTGGCGTTCCTAAAATTGTAGTTTTCTTGAATAAGTGTGATATGGTTGAAGATAAAGAACTTATTGATTTAGTTGAGGAAGAGGTACGTGACTTGCTTAAGAAATATGAATTTCCAGGTGATGAAACTCCAATTATTAGAGGTAGTGCTTTAAAATCATTAGAAAATCCAACTGGTGATGAAGCTAAAAATGTTTTAGATCTTCTTAAAACTTTGGATGAATATATTCCTACACCAGAGAGACCAGTTGATCAACCTTTCTTATTACCAATTGAAGATATTTTTTCAATTGAAGGTAGAGGTACAGTTGTAACAGGACGTATTGAAAGAGGTGTTATTAAGGTTGGTGAAGAAGTAGAAATAGTTGGTCTTATGGATACTAAGAAAACTACTGTAACGGGAGTAGAGATGTTTAACAAACTATTAGATGAGGGTCGGGCTGGAGATAATGCTGGTATTTTACTTCGTGGAACTAAAAAAGATGAAGTAGAGAGGGGACAAGTTCTCATAAAACCAGGAACTTTAACTCCTCATACTGAATTTGAAGTTGAGGTATATATTTTAAGTAAAGATGAAGGCGGACGTCATAAACCATTCTTTAAAGGCTATAAACCTCAATTCTATATCAGAACTACTGATGTTACAGGTGAAATAACTTTACCTGAAGGAACTGAAATGGTTATGCCTGGAGATACTGTTAATTTAATAGTTAAATTAATTTCTCCTATTGCTCTTGAAGAAAAACAGAGATTTGCTATTCGTGAAGGTGGAAGAACTGTTGGAGCTGGTGTGGTTACTAAAATAATCAAATAGATACTTTAAGCCCCGAATTTTATTCGGGGTTTTATAGTGCCTATTTAATAAATTAATAAGTTATTGCTATGGCAGAAAAAAAAGTACAGGCCGAAGAAAAAAAGGCCAATAATGAAAAAGTTGATAGTAAAGATTTTAAGGTTAGAATGAGAATAAAGATTAAAGCCTTTGATCATAAAATTATTGACCAATCTACAAAGACTATCATGGAGGTTGCTTCTAGAAATGATGAAAAAATTTTTGGTCCCATTCCTTTACCGGTAGAAAAAAGAAAGTATACTGTAAATCGCTCAACTTTTGTGCATAAAGACGCTAGAGATCAGTATGAAATGAGAGTACACAAACGTTTAATTGACATTATAGAACCAAGTCAAAAAACCATTGAGGGCTTAAGTAGTTTAAATCTTCCTGCAGGGGTTGACGTGGAAATAAAAATGCAGTAAAATAAAATTATATAAAATAAAATACTAATGATTGTCTAAGAAACTCTTAATTCAAGAAAGTTCTTAAATAAAATTTAGTATTACTGGAGGTAAATCAATAAACAAACAATTCGAACAAATAGCTTATATAAGCACCTAGTAATTTAGGTTGTTCGCTGGTTTATTGAAAAGCCAGTTTTTTATTTAAACAGTTATGAAATTCATATTAGGAGAAAAACAAAATATGACGCAAGTTTGGAGAAATGATAAGCTTGTAGCAGTTACAGCGGTTAAGGTTGAAAACTGTGTAGTTAGTGCTATTAAAAGTAAGAGTAGAGATGGCTATAGCGCAGTTTGTTTAGGCTTGGGAAAAAGAAAAGAAAAAAATATTAAGAAACCACAACTTGTTAGATTTAAGAAATTAAATATTTTTCCTCGTTATCAAAAAGAATTTAGAATAGAGGAAATAGGAGAAGATGTTAAAGAAGGCTCTCAAGTCTCTTTAAATACTTTTTCTGTGGGTGATAAAGTTTGCGTTACAGGAATATCTAAAGGTAAGGGATTTCAAGGTGTGGTTAAAAGACATGGCTTTGCTGGTCAGAAAGCTACTCACGGTAATAAAGATCAGTTAAGAATGCCTGGCTCTATTGGTTCTGCGGGTGCAGGGCACGTTTTCAAAGGTGTTCGTATGCCGGGTAGAATGGGTTGCGATAGAGTAAGTGTTAGTAATTTAGAAATTATAGAGGTTGATGAAGAAAAAAATATATTATACATTAAAGGTGCTATTGCTGGTTATTACAGTAGTTTAGTGATGATAAAATCAAAAGAAGGTGAATTAGTTATAAAAAAGAAGGAAGAAAAAAAAGTTGAAGAAAAAACAGTTAAGGAAGAAGCGGTTAAGGAGAGTGTAGAAGTTAAAGAAGAATCAAAAGAAGAGTCTAAGGTTAAGGATGAAGTAAAGAAAGAGGCTAAGATTAAAGAAGAAAATTCTAATGAAAAAAAACAGAGTTAATAAATATTTATGTCTACTAAAGTAAAAATATATAATAAAAAAGCAGAAAGTGTAGGTGAATTAGCTTTATCTAAAAAAGCTTTTTCAGTAGAAATAAATGCTGATTTATTACATCAAGCCGTAGTTTCTCAAAGGGCTAACCAAAGACAGGTTTTAGCTCATACTAAAACCAGAGGAGAGGTTAGAGGTGGTGGAAAAAAGCCCTGGAAACAGAAGGGAACTGGTAGAGCTAGAGCAGGGTCAAATCGTTCACCTATTTGGATAGGTGGAGGTGTAACTTTTGGTCCTAGAAAAGATAGAAATTTTAGTCAAAAAATTAATTTAAAAATGAAGCGAAAAGCGATACTTATGGCTTTAAGTGATAAGTTAAATAGTCAACTTTTAGCAGTTTTGGATAAATGGGAAGTATTGGAATTTAAAACTAAAGATATTGAAACAGTTGTGGCTTCATTTGAAAAAAATATTTTTAAAATTAATGATCGGAGAAGAAGTCTATTAATACTTGCTGATAAAACTGAAGAGAAGTTAAAATATTCTAGCAGAAATTTAAGTGGTGTAAAGTTATTGAATTTAGATAATATTAATATTTTAGATTTACTTAAATATAGAAATTTAATTATTACAGAAGAAGCAGTTAAAAATTTAGAAACAAGATATAATAAATAAATATGGCTTTGTTTAATAAAAAAACTAAAGATGAAAAAGAAACTGAAAAAGTGCCTGAGCCTAGCATGAAGGATTTATATTCTGATACAGATAAAACTAATTTAAAAAAGGTAACTAAAGATAATAAGAAAAAAGAAATAAGTACCAAGAAAATAAGTAGTAAGAATAACTCTGCTTATAAGGTGTTAATAAAACCATTAGTTACTGAAAAAGCTGCTAATTTAGCTTCTAAAGGTCAATATGTTTTTGTTGTTTCAAGGGAAGCTAATAAGATAGAAATCATGAAAGCAATATACTCTGTATATAACATTAAACCTCTAAGTGTTAATATAATTAATAATCAAGGTAAGAAAGTCAGACGTGGTAAACAAACAGGAAAAAGAAAGGACTGGAAGAAGGCTATTGTTAGTTTAGCAGAGGGAAAGAGTTTAAATATTTATGAAGGTGTATAATAATTTTTAAATATGGGTATTAAGAAAGTAAAACCAACCACGCCAGGTCGCAGACAAGCTATTTTTGATGACTTTGCTGATATTACTAAAAGTAAACCTGAAAAGAATTTAGTGGTTATAAAAAAACAAAGAGGTGGTAGAAATAGTAGTGGTAAAATTACTGTTCGTCATCGTGGTGGTGGAGTAAAACGTTATGTTAGAATTGTAGATTTTAAAAGAGATAAATATGATATTCCTGCTAAAGTAAGTGCGATTGAATATGATCCAAATAGAGGAGCTCGTTTAGCCCTATTAGTTTACGCTGATGGTGAGAAAAGATATATAATCGCTCCAGCCGAAGTTAAAGTAGATCAAATTATCTCTAGTAGTTTAACAAAAGTGGATATAAAAGTTGGTAATGCTATGCCAGCTAAAAATATTCCTGCTGGAGTAGCTGTTAATTGCGTTGAATTGCAACCCGGAAAAGGAGCTAAAATTGCCAGAGGAGCTGGAAATTATCTAAAGGTAATGGGTGTTGAAGGTAAGTATGCTCAATTAAAATTACCATCAGGTGAGATTAGGTTAATTAGTAAGGATTGTCTATGTACTATCGGCGCTGTAAGTAATCCTGATAAAAGACATATTAAATTAGGTTCTGCTGGTAGAAAAAGAAAATTAGGTATTAGACCAACGGTTAGAGGATCAGCTATGAATCCTGTAGATCATCCTCATGGAGGTGGTGAAGGTAATCAGTCTATTGGTTTAAAGCATCCTAAGACTAAATGGGGTAAACCTGCCCTGGGTGTTAAAACTAGAAAAAAGAAGAATAGGAGTAATAAGATGATTATTAAACGTCGAAGTAAAGGTAGAAGATAAAAATATAATTATTAAATTTAAAATATTATGTCCAGAAGTTTAAAAAAAGGACCATACGTAAATGAAAGATTGCTAAAAAAATTGCAAGCTTTAAAAGCAGATGATAAAACAATAGTAAAAACCTGGGACAGGGCTTCTACTATTAGTCCAGAAATGGTAGGATTTACTGTAGGAGTACATAATGGTAAGCAACATTTACCAGTCTATATTGTAGAGAATATGGTTGGTCATCGTTTAGGAGAATTTTCTCCAACTAAAAAATTCGTTGTTCATGGAGGTAAAATGGCTAAAGCTCAATCTAAATAAGTTAAAAATATATGGAAGTTAAAGCAAGTTTAAACAATTTAAGAATTTCTCCACGTAAAGTTAGACTACTAGCTACCTTAGTTAGAGGTATGGAGGTTAAGGCTGCTATGGCTCAGTTACGGTTTTCTAATAAGCAAGCGGGTAAACCTTTACTAAAATTAGTTAGCTCAGCTATATCTAATGCAGAAAATAATTTTAGTCTAGATAAAGATAATTTAAAGATTAATAAAATTTCTGTAAATGAAGGTTTTACTTTAAAAAGATGGATGCCAAGAGCTCATGGGAGAGCTACAGTTTTACGAAAAAGAGGTAGTCACGTCGAGTTAATTTTAGGGGAAATAGTTGATTCAGGAGTTAAAGAGGCTAAAAAACAAACTATAGATAAACCTGTAAATATTAATGAAATTGGCAAGAAACCTAAAAAAGAAAAAATTGCTAAAGATAGTAAAAAAAGTGATGATGTAAAGAATAGTGATGATAAACAAACTGAAAAAAAGGTAGAAATAAATGATTCTAAGCACTTAAGTTCACATGATAAAGTTGATAGTCAAAGCTCTAAAGGATCATCTAGAAAAATGTTTCGCCGAAAGTCGGGTTAGTTATAAATATTAAATATTATGGGAAAGAAAATAAATCCAAAAATTATAAGAATAGGTATTATCAGAACTTGGCCATCAGTATGGTTTAAAAAAGGTGATGATTATATTAAAAGTGTTCGCCAAGATGTTTGCATTCGTAAATATATTTTAAAAAATTACATGGAAGCAGGTGTTGATGCAGTAGAGATCTCTCGTGGTGCAAATAAAATAAGTATTGATATTCATACAGGTAAACCGGGAATTATTATTGGTAGAGGGGGAACTGGTATTGAAGATATAAAGAAAAAATTACATAAAATGTTTTTAAAAAATTTCCGTCCTAATGAAATTCAGTTAAATGTAAAAGAGGTAAGTCGTCCAAATTTAAGTGCACAAATACTTGTTCAATCAATGACCTTAGATATTGAAAAAAGAATGCCTTTTAGAAGAGTAATGAAGCAAGCTATAAATAGAGTAGAGCGAGCAGGAGCATTAGGAGTTAAGGTAATGGTTTCTGGTAGACTCAATGGAGCTGAAATTGCTAGAAGTGAAAAACTAGTTTCTGGAAAAGTACCTTTGCAAACTCTTAGAGCTGATATAAGTTATGCTCGTGGCGCTGCTTTTACTACCTATGGAGCTATAGGTATTAAGGCTTGGATATATAGAGGCGAAGTTTTTAATAAAGATACTTCAAAGTCAGACAAAGGTGAAGTAATAGGAAAAAGAAATTAAGTTTTAGAAATTTATGTTAATGCCAAAAAAAACAAAATATAGAAAAGAACATAAACGTTACCATAGTGGCAAGGCTAGTAGTTTACTTAAAGTTAGTTTTGGATCTTATGGTCTTAAAGCTCTTGAAGGAAGTTGGGTTAGTTCAAGGCAAATTGAAGCAGCTAGAAAAGTTATTACTAAATATACTAAAAAAGGTGGTAAGATATGGATAAGAATTTTTCCTGATAAACCTGTTACAAAAAAAGGTGGAGAAATGCCTATGGGAAAAGGTAAGGGAGCTGTAGATCATTATGTAGCTATAGTAAAGCCAGGGACAGTTATGTTTGAAGTAGCAGGTATGGATGAAGCTACTTCTAAAAAGGTATTAGACTTGGCTGCTTATAAACTGCCAATTAAATGTAAATTCGTCAGTAAATAATATTATGAAAATTAAAGAATTTAAAAACAAAGAATTAAAAGACCTACACGAGGCTTTAGCTGAAAAGAGAGAAGAGTTAAGAGCTCTTAGATTTAAAGATTCTAACAAGCAATTAAAAAATGTTAAAGAGATAAGTGTAGTTAAAAAAGATATTGCCAGAATACTTACTTTAATTAATAATGAGAAAACAGTCAATAAAAAATAATTTATATGGAAAAAAATAAATCAGCCAAAAAAATAGAAACTGAAGATAAGAAAGCTAAAGTTGTAAGAAAACTTAGTGGGGTGGTTTGTAGTAGTAAAAGTGAAAAAACTATAATTGTTGAAGTGAATAATACTAAAATACATCCTAAGTACAAGAAAAGATATTCTGTAATTAAGAAGTATAAGGTTCATGATGAAAAAAATCAGTATAAAGATGGGGATAAGGTTGATTTCGCTCAGTGTCGCCCTTTAAGTAGAGATAAAAAGTGGCGAGTATTATATTAATTTGTATTAATAATAAAGAATATGATTCAAACAGAGTCAAGATTAAAAGTAGCTGATAATTCTGGAGCCAAAAAAGTTTTGTGTATTAGAGTTTTGGGTGGCTATAAAAGAAGATATGCTAGCGTAGGTGATATTATTACTGTAACAGTTAAGGAAGCTGTGCCACATTCTCCTATAAAGAAAGGTGATGTTTTAAGAGCAGTGATAGTTAGAACAGCTAAAGAAATTAGAAGATCTGATGGCACTTATTTACGTTTTAGTGATAATGCCTGTGTAATTGTTGATAAAGAAAAGAAAGAGCCAAAAGCTACCCGTATATTTGGCCCTGTAGCTAAAGAAGTTAGAAAAGCGGGATATTTTAAGATAGCTTCATTAGCACCTGAGGTTTTGTAAAAACATAATTTAAGTTTATGAAAATAAAAAAAGGAGACAAAGTAATAATGTTAGCTGGTAAAGACAAGAATAAAGAAGGTAAAGTAATGCAAATTGTCAGAGAGGATAAAAGAGCTAGCGTAGAAGGACTTAATCTTTTAATTAAGCATTTACGTCCTAGTAGACAGGGTGAGAAAGGTCAAAGAATTGAATTTCCTGCTCTAGTAGACATGTCCAATTTGGGTTTAGTTTGTCCTAAATGCAATAAAGTAACCAGAGTTTCCTATAAATTTGTTGAAGGTGAGTCTGGAAAAAAGAAATATAGACAGTGTAGTAAATGTCAGGAAACCTTTGTTTAATAATTATATAAATATGAATAGTTTACAAGAAAAATATAATAAAGAAACTGTTCCACAGTTAAAGAAAGAATTTGCTTTGAAAAATATTATGGTAGCTCCAAGAATATCTAAGGTGGTAGTAAATGTAGGTTTTGGAAGATTTACTAAAGAAAAGGAATATATCAGTAGAATAGAGAAGGCCTTAAGGGAGTTATCAGGACAAAAACCAATTTTTACTAAAGCTAAAAAATCAATTTCTGCTTTTAAACTTAGAGAAGGCACTGTAATTGGAGCAATGGTTACGCTTAGAAAAGAAAGAATGTATGATTTTGTTGAAAAATTAGTGGCAATTACATTTCCTAGAGTTAGAGATTTTAGAGGATTAAATGTTTCATCTATTGATAAAGCCGGAAATTTAAATATTGGTTTTAAAGAACACACTTCTTTTCCAGAAATTGGCTTAGAAGATAGTGATAATATGTTTAGTTTAGAAGTTACCTTAGTTACTAATACCAAAAACAGGGAACAAGGCTTGGAACTTTTCAAGTTGCTTGGATTTCCATTTAAAAAATAGTATATGGCTAGAAAAGCATTAATTGTAAAAGCAAATAAAAAACCAAAATTTTCTACTAGAAAAATTAATCGTTGTTGGCGTTGTGGTCGCAATCACGGATATTTAAGAGATTTTGATTTATGTAGAATTTGTTTTAGGGAGTTAGCCGATAATGGTGACCTACCAGGAATTAAAAAATCAAGTTGGTAAATAAAAAGTTTTAAAATAAGTTATAAAATTTATGACAGATCCAATCGCAGACATGTTAACAAGAATTCGTAATGCTTCTGCTGTGAAAAAAGCAGACCTTGTCTTGCCTATGAGTAAAATTAAATATAATGTTGCTAAAATTTTAGAAACTGAAGGCTGGATAAGAAAAACTGAAGTTATTAAGGGAGGTGATAAAGGCTCAAAAAATAGTAACTTTGATCAATTAAGAATTGTTTTAAGATATAAAAAGAACGGTAAGCCTTATATTAGTAATTTAAAAAAGATTTCTAAACCAGGGCTAAAAGTTTATGTTAAAAAAGACAAAATTCCTAAAGTTTTAAACGGATTTGGTTTAGCAATAGTTTCCACTTCTTCTGGTATTATGACAGGTGGACAAGCTAAAAAGTTTAAAGTTGGTGGAGAATTAATTTGTAAAATTTATTAATCAGTAATTTTATGTCACGAATAGGAAAATTACCAATTAGTTTACCCCAGGGAGTAAAAGCAAAACTTTCTGGAAGTGAGGTCTTTGTAGAAGGTCCTAAGGGTAAGTTAAGTCAAAAATTTTTAAATAAAAAAGTAAAAGTTGATATAAGCGAGAAAGAAATAATTGTTTCTTCATTAGATGAAAAGAGTCGTGAAGGAAAGGCTTATTGGGGACTTTATCGTAGTTTATTTAATAACCTAGTGATTGGAGTAAGTGTTGGTTTTGAAAAAAAACTTCAGATAAATGGTGTAGGTTATAGGGCAAGTATTAGTGGTAATAATCTTACATTAAATTTAGGTTATTCCCATCCAGTTGAATTTGTTGTTCCTGAAGGAATAGATGCTACTATTGAAGGAAATATTATAACTATTGCTGGTTTAGATAAACAACTCGTTGGAGAAACTGCAGCTAGGATTAGAAAAACTAGAAAGCCCGATGTGTATAAGGGTAAAGGCGTTAAATATTTAGATGAAGTATTAATTAAAAAAGAAGGTAAAACAGCCGCTAAAGGTGAATAAAAATATTTATTAAATTTTATGAATATTCAAATTAAAAAACAAAAAACTAAAGCAAGACTTCACAAAAAAGTTAGGTCTAAGATAAATAATAAAGTAACAGGAGCACTTAGATTAAGCGCGTATCGTTCTAATAAGGAAATCTTTTTACAAATAATTGATGATGCTTCTGGAAAAACTTTAGTAAGTGCTCATTCTAAAGAGATAAAAGATTCTAAATCAAAGACTGAGGATAGTTTTGTTTTAGGTAAGCTACTAGCACAAAAAGCTAAAGATAAAAAAATTACTAAAGTTGTCTTTGATAGAGGTTCTTGTCGTTATCATGGTCGTGTTAAGGCGGCTGCGGAAGGAGCTCGAGATGGCGGATTAATATTTTAATTTATATTTAAAGTTAATATGGATAAAGAAAAAACAACAGAGGCGAAGGAAAAAACTAGTAGCCAAGTGGCCTCTACAAAATCTAATACTAGTTATGGAGCTTCAAAAGTAGTAGCTAAATCTGTTTATGGTGATAAAAAAAATAAACAGAGAAGAGATAGAAGGGATAGGAATGATAAAAAGGATGAATTTGAACAAAGAATTTTAGATATAGCTAGAGTTACTAGGGTTATGGCAGGTGGTAAACGTATGAGTTTTAGAGCTTGTGTAGGTATAGGTGATAAAAATGGCAAAGTTGCTGTGGCTGTTGGAAAAGGAGCTGATGTTAGTATTGCAGTTAACAAAGCTGTAAATAAAGCAAAAAAAGATATGGTGTCTGTTTCTATGGAAAGCGGAACTATTGCTCATGAAATTTATCAACATGAGGGAGCAGCTAAAATAATATTTAAACCTGCCAGACAGGGTCGTGGTGTTATAGCAGGTGGAGTAGTTAGAAGTATTTTAGAATTGGTGGGTATTAAAAATATTAGTGCTAAAATATTAGGAACTAATAATAAAATTAATAATGCTCGTTGCGCTGTTAATGCTTTAAGACAACTAAGAAAAGTTGAAGTTAGTAATAATTCTAAAATAACTAAGGTTGAAACTAATGAAAATAAAGCTGATAATAAAAAAGAGGATAAAGTTAATAACAAATAAGAATAGAAACATATGTCTCTAGAATTAAATAATTTAAAAAAACCAAAAAGAGTTAAAAAAAATAGAAAACGTATTGGACGTGGTAATGCTTCTGGTACAGGAACCTATAGTGGTAAGGGACAGAAGGGTCAAAGATGTAGATCGGGTGTAAGTAATTTAAAAAGACTTGGAATGAAGGCAAGACTTCTTCAAATTCCTAAATCTCGTGGTTTTAAATCTTCTAAACCTAAAAATCAAGTTGTTTCAGTAATTAATATTAATATTAATTATAAAGAGGGTGAAGTTGTTAGTCCAGAGAGTTTACTAGAGAAAAATCTTATTAAAAAAACTGATTTGCCAATTAAAATTTTAGGTAAAGAGGTTTTAAGTATAAAAAATTTAAAATTTGAAAAAGTAAAAATGTCTGAAACTATTAAAAGTCAGGTTAAGTAATAATTAATTATATATGTGGGATAAGTTGGTACAAATTTGGAAAGTTAAAGATTTAAGAAATAAAATACTATTTGTTTTAGCAATGTTAGTAATTTTTCGTTTAGCTGCTCATATTCCTATCCCAGGGGTAAATGCTGAGGCTTTAAGTGATCTATTCGCTTCCAATCAAGTACTTGGTCTTATCAATATATTCTCTGGCGGTAGTATGCAAAATTTTTCTATTGTAATGATGGGAATTGCACCTTATATCACTTCATCTATTATATTTCAACTTCTTGGAATGATTGTTCCAAAAATTGAGGAAATGCAGAAAGACGAGTCAGGCAGACAAAAAATTAATGCTTGGACTAGATGGGCAACTGTTCCTTTAGCTGCTTTGCAAGCTTATGGTATGATAGCCTTGTTGAGAGGTTCAGGTTATCAAATTTTAGGTGATCTAGCAGCTTTTGATCTGTTTTCTATGATTGTTACTATTACCGCAGGTACTGTATTTTTAATGTGGATAGGTGAACTTATTACAGAAAAACAAGTTGGTAATGGTATTTCTTTGCTAATATTTGCTGGTATTATTTCTGCTTTACCTGGAGCTGTCCAGCAGATTGCGGCTAATTTTGATCAATCACAAATGTTTATGATTTTAGGTTTTATAGCTATAACTATTGTAACTGTTGTTGGGGTGATTATTATAAATGAAGGGCAGAGGAATATTCCTGTTCAATATGCTAGGCAAATTAGAGGCAGTAGGGCTTATGGAGGAACTAGTACGCATTTACCTCTAAGAGTTAATATGGCCGGTGTTATTCCGATTATTTTTGCTATTTCTATAATCTTATTTCCTTCCATGATAGCTCAATTTTTTGTTAATGCTGAAACTGTCTGGATAGCTAATATGGCTACTTGGGTCATAAATATTTTTAATAATCAATTAATTTACGGTATATTATACTTTATTTTAGTTTTTGCCTTTACCTATTTCTATACAGAAGTTATTTTTCATCCTGATCAAATTTCAGAAAATCTGCAGAGACAAGGTGGATTTATTCCTGGTATTAGACCTGGAAAGCAAACTGCTGAGTATTTAGGTAATACTACTCATAAAATAATTTTTGTTGGTGCGTTATTTTTAGGTTTAATAGCTATTTTACCACTAATTATGCGATACTTTACAGGTATTCAGGCTTTAGCTGTTGGCGGAACTAGTTTACTCATCGTTGTCTCTGTAGTTATTGAGACTGTTAAACAAGTTGAATCTCAGTTGACTATGAGAGAGTATGAGTAATTAGAAGACTTAAAGAAGTATAAAATAGTTTTATATTATTTTATTAAATAGCTCTAAAAGTATACACCCGCTAAAGCGGGTTATTTTTAATGCTTATAAAAAAATCCCGCTTATTTTTTAAAGCGGGA
>CAYMGT010000003.1:0-37453 GCA_964390115.1 uncultured Gammaproteobacteria bacterium | reverse complement strand
ACAACTGCGCTCATCCATGATACAGTTGACACTTGTAAATATATATTATGAATTATTTTTCTTTAACTGAGCAATTCCCTCAAGTGCTCTAAGCGCTTCTACGGGTAGCATATATACAATAGTATTAGATTGATCTGAAGACATATCATTTACAGATTGTAATGTTCTAAGATGTAATGCTCCAGGGGAATTAGCTAGCGTTTTCGCTGCCTTAGAGATATTTTCAGCCGCTTCAACTTCCCCCTCAGAGTTTATAATAACCGCTCTTTTTTCTCTCTCCGCTTCAGCTTGTTTACCAATAGTTCGCTCCATCTCAGCTGGCAAGCTAATATCTTTTAATTCTACATTTTGGACTTTTAAGCCCCACTCATCAGTTTCTTTATCTACTATTCCTTTAATCTTTTCGGCAATTTGATCCCTACTAGAAAGTAATTCATCTAAAGTAACTTCTCCAACAATATTTCTCATTGTGGTTTGGGCGTACTGAGAAATAGCGTGTCTAAAATCTTCTACTTCAATAATAGCTTTTTCAGCATCAATAACCTTGTAATAAATAACTGCATTAACTTTGACAGTAACATTATCCCTTGTAATAGCATTTTGATCAGGTACATCCACAGCTTTTATTCTAACATCAACTTTTTGATTACTTTGAATGACTGGTAAAACTAATCTCCAACCCGGTTGCATAATAGAAGTAAATTTACCAAAAGTAAACTTTACTCCTCTCTCATACTGATTAATTTGACGAATACTAGAAACTACTATAATTAAACCTAAAACTAAAAGTGTAATTATCCAAGACATAAAATTATTGATTAATAATATTTTTAAAAATTAATTTAAATAAATTATCATATTCACTCTGTAAGTCTCTATAAAAACCAGAATTAACAATTCTGTAACCATCCCTATTTAATGGCTCTTTGTAATCATGAATTGAAATAAAACTATCTTTTCTAGAAATATACAAATCTGTAATATTTCCATTATTATCAATTAAAGATAATCTTATTTCAGGAAAAACTGCTAAATCTATATCTAATTTTTTATATGATAATGGATTATCTATTAAACTATATAACTGAGTAAAAATATCTTTATTTTTTTCATTAAAAGAAAACTTTGTTTTTAATATGTGCTTAGATTTATCACTCCAACGCCAAATTGAATCATCTTTATCAATACCAGAAATATTGTATAATTCTAAACTTATATCTTGTTTTACATAAACCGTTTTTACAATCTCTTTATTCTTATTTACCAAAACTTTTTTTTGCTCAATATTTATCTTAATAATAACAATGGAAATAAAAACTAAAATAAATAAAAATAAAAATATAACTAATTTAATAAATTTATTTTTCATATTTTTTAAAGTTTATAAAATATTTTTCAACTCTTCTCTAACAACATTTCTCTCATCCCATTTTTGTCTTTGTCCATTAGCTAGACATATAGCCTGTTCTGATCCCTTTCCTGTAAAAAGTACTATATCTTTAGCCTTAGCTAGGGACAGGGCCTTAGCTATAGCTTCTCTTCTGTCGATAATATTAAATAAATTTTTATCTAACTCCTTGCCAACTGATTGAGCTCCCTCAGCTACTTCTTTAATTATCTCCAAAGGATCTTCATCATAAGGATCTTCATTACTAATTATAACATAGTCAGCATTCATTCCAGCTATCTTGCCTAATTCTGGTCTCCTAGACTTATCTCTACCACCACCAGTAGAACCTAAAAGATGAATTATCTTTCCTGATTTAGATATCGCCGGATAATCTCTGATTAACTCTATAGTTTCATATAACTTTATCAGCGCTTTAGGTTCAAAGGCGTAGTCAACAATAGTTAAAAAATTTTGACCCTCATTAATTTGTTCAAGTCGCCCAGGAATATTACCAACATCTACTAGACTATCAACTATTTTATCCCAACAAATATTTCTAGAAACTCCTAAGGCCACAGCATTCAAACTATTTATAGCATTAAACTCTCCCAGTAAATTTAATTTTATTTCTTTATTATCAACTTTAAAACTAGTCCCTTGGCCACTAACCAAAATATCTTGATAGCTTAAAATAGTTATATCTTTACTAATCTTAGAATGACTTTGAGCGAGAGTTTGTAAAAAATCAGTTCTTGATTTTCTAGTATAGGCTATTTTTTCTTGAGCCCAGAACTTTAAAAAATCTCCTGCGTGCTGATCGTCACCATTTACTATAATAGTTTTTTTTACTTTATCTAGTTCTAATTTCTTTAACTTAGCTGGATTTAAAATCACCCTACCTTTGGAATCTAAATATTTTAAACTACACGCCTTCAAATGTTTAAATAACTGTTGTTTAGCTGATTTATATTTATCAAAACTTCCATGAGATTCAATATGCTCGGGATAAAGTCCTGTAAAAACTAAGATGTCGTAATTTATAGATTTATGTCTAAACTGCCTTACTCCCTCAGAAGTAGTTTCAACGATAGCATACTGACACTTATTCTTTACCATTTTTCTAAGCATCTTTTGGGTAAAGCCTCTACCTAGCATAGTCATCTTCTTGTCATTTAACCAATCACTACTTCCATCTGAAAACATAGCTGTAGAAGTATAACCAACTTTAAAACCACAACCTCTGAGCATTTGTGCCATAATATATACACTAGTAGTTTTACCTGTAGTGCCTGTAATACCTACTACAATTAATTTTTGACTAGGACTTTTGAAATATAGAGCTGAAAGTTTTCCCCAAAGATAATGATAAGCAGGTAAAAATCGCTTTAAAATTTTTTTACTTAAAAATTTTTTAGTTTTATATACTTGTTTTTTCATAAAAAATTACATTACTTAGAAAAATAAATACCATCGTCATGCCAATCCTTTTTAGCTTCTTTATCGTTACTAGAAGAATCTTCCTTTGTTTGACTTTCTTCTTTTTTTTCGGGAACATCATTATTTTCTTTATCTTTTTCCTCTTCAAAATCAGCCTCTATTTCTTTTTCTCCATCATCCTCTCTGTCAATATCTTCTTCTACTTCGCTATCTTTAGTTTGCTTAAAGTCTTTACCTTCATTTTCCTTTTCTTTATCTTCTTCTTCATCATATTCCTCTTCATCATCTCCTAAATAATTATCAGGAGCTTCAGACTCAGATTTATCATGCAAACTAACTGAACTGGTTTGATTATTAATTAAAGATTCATACTGATCTTTAGTAACTAAAATTTCTCTGCGTTTAGAACCATTAGAAGGTCCGATAATTCCTGCCCTCTCTAAACTATCTAAAATACTAGCAGCCCTACCATAACCTATTCTAAGCATTCTTTGTAAGAAACTAGTAGAAGCTATTTGATTGTTTATAATAATCTCCTTAGCCTCCTCTAATAATTCATCTTCATTCCCACCCTCACTATCTAAGCCAATTGCTCCCATACCCTTAACTTGTTGCTTATCAGTTATGCCCTCTAAATAATCGGCTCCTCCGGTTTTACTTATTAAATAATCACAAATATTCTTAATTTCTCTATCACTAACATAAGCTCCTTGCAGTCTCTTTGGCTTACTAGTCTCAGGGGTAGTGATAAGCATATCTCCTTGACCAAGTAATTTTTCTGCCCCAGATATATCTAAAATAGTTTTAGAGTCAATTGCAGAAGCTACTGAAAAAGCAATCCTGGCAGGGATGTTGGCCTTAATGAGACCGGTTATAACATCCACACTTGGTCTTTGAGTAGCTAGAACTAAATGGATACCAACTGCCCTAGCCATTTGTGCTAATCTAATAATACTAGCTTCAATATCTTTAGCCGCAGCTACCATTAAATCAGCTAATTCATCAATTACAAAAACAATGTAAGGGATTTTTTCCGATCCCTTGCCTTTAGCAATCATAGCCTCGTTATATGAAGCGATATTTTTTTTATGATCTTGTGATAATAGCTCAAAACGTCTATCCATTTCATTTAAACACCACTTTAAAGCATTAATAGTTTTACTAACATCAGTTATAACTGGGGTTAAAAGATGAGGAATATTGTTAAAAATAGTCAACTCTACTTTCTTAGGATCAACCATAATGAAACGTAAATCATCAGGATTATTTTGATAAAGTAAACTAATAATTATTGAATTCAAACAAACTGATTTCCCTGAATTAGTAGCCCCTGCTACTAATAAATGGGGCATTTTAGAAATACTATAAAACCAGCTTTGACCTGTAACATCTTCTCCTAAAGCCATTAATAAATTAGTGTTTCTTAGTTTAAAATCTTTAGAAGCTAACATTTTTTTAAGCCCTACCACCGCTTTATTCTTATTAGGCACCTCAATGCCAACTAAAGATTTGCCTGGGATAGGAGCTTCAATTCTAATTGGATAAGCAGCTAAAGCCAAAGACAAGTCATTACTCAAAGTTGTTATTCTTGATAATTTAATTCCCTCTACAGGTTTAAAGGTATATTGAGTAACTGTTGGACCAACAAAAGAATCCCTCATCTCTACTAATATACCAAAATTTTCTAATGTGCTTTTTATCATCTCTTTATTTCTTTCAATGTTATCTCCCTTAGCTTTACTATCTTCTTGTCTAAGTAAATTTAATGGTAAGTCAGTTTTCAGGCCCTTGCTTTTCCAGTTAGTAGTCACCTGCTTAGCCTTCTTTTTATTTTCTTTAATTACTTCTATTTTAGACTCTTCCTTACTTAAACTCTTTTCAGAAAAATTTAATGCACTGGCCTCTAAACTACTCCCCTTAACATTTCCCTCTTCCAATACCGCTTCTTCTATTAATAATTGTTCTTTATCGCTCCCTAATTCCTCATACTTAGCCTCAGTTTTAGAATATTTTTTTCTTTTTCTAGTAAATAAACTCAAGAAAAACTTGGCAGGATAAAGCAACCAACTAGTTTTTGGCAAAACGTGACTTAAAGGTTTATTCAGTAGAAATAAACAAGCTGTTAAAAATATTGCTAGAATTACTAAAAGTCCTCCCCAAAAACCAAAAAATTTATCAAAAAATATTGATAAATATAATCCCAAATAACCTCCACCTTTACCAAAAGATGCTACGTCAAGCCATTTAGCTGGAGAAATAAAAAAATGTAACAAAGCTTGAGCGCTAAGAAAAATAAAGAATAAACCAATATAGTGAATTGACTTAATTTGTGATTTTTTTCCTTTATATATAAAAGCTCCCCAAATTAAAAGAAGAACTGGAAAAAGCCATTTACCTACGCCAAAAGCAGTAGCTAAAATATTTTTTAAAAATAAACCCACCTTTCCTCCCGCATCAAAAAGACCTAAAATTGCTAAAATACCAACAATATAGATAAAAATTACAACTAAACTAGCTTTTAAACTTGAATCTAAATTTATTTTAGGTAAAGCAATATATTCTAAAACTTCTTTTCTTTCTAGCTTTTTTCTAGATCTTTTTTTCCTAGCCATATAATTATTTTCTGTTCTTAACTAACTTTTTATAAATATTTAAATACTTTTTAGCTGACTTGCTCCAAGTAAAATCTGTTTTCATCGCTTTTACTTGCATGCTACGATATTTTTTCTTATTAGCATAAACTTTTAAAGCTTTATTTATTGCTAAATAAAAGGACCTCTGAGAAAAAGTTGTAAAACTAAAACCAACCTTACTACCCACAGTATCAGCTAATCCACCTGTCTTTCTAACAATAGGCAAGGTGCCGTAACGCATAGCCATCATCTGCCCTAGACCACAAGGCTCATAGCGTGAGGGCATTAAAAAGAAATCTGAACCGGCATAAATTCTTTGAGCCAAGTTTACATCAAAACTAATTTGGGCACTAACCTTTTCTGGATATTTTTCAGCCAGTAACTTAAATTTATCTTCATATTTCTTTTCTCCTGTGCCTAGCACCAATAGTTGGAAGTCTAATTTTTCAAAAAAATCAGAGTTTATTAATTCAAACCCTTTTTGCCAAGCTAAACGACTAACTATCGCTAAAAGTGGCTTATCTTTATTTATTGGTAAGCCAACTTCTTTTTGCAGTGCCAACTTATTTTCCACTTTCTTATCTATTGAATTAACAGAAAAATTACAACAAATATTAGTATCTGCTTCTGGATCAAACTTAGAAATATCTAAACCATTAAGAATGCCTAAAAGTTTATGTTTATTTTTCTTTATTACCCTATGTAGTCCTCCTCCTTGCTCCTTAGTCATAATTTCTTTGGCATAAGTAGGGCTAACTGTATTTAAAGCCTGACAGTTAAAAATTCCTTGAACCATAAAATTAATATCCCCATCTTTTGCATCAACAGCCAAAGACTCTAAAGAGTTCAAGCTTAAATTACCTGTCTTTAAAATATCAGGGCTTGTTTGTCCTTGATAATTCAAATTATGAATAGTATATAGGGTTTTAGCATCTTTAGAATAGGTATAATCAGATAAGTTTATAAAATTACAAACTAAAGCACTGTGAAAATCATGAGCATGTACAACATCAGGCTTAAATTCTATAATTGGTAAAATGTATATAATAGAAAGAGAGAAAAAAATAAATCTTTTAGTATCATCATTATCAGTATAAATCTCTTTAGAACCAAAATACTCTGGATAATCAACAAAATATACGGGTATATTAGTATGTGGCAAAAAACCTTGATAAAGATCTATTTTTGCTATTTTTCCTCCTGTAGGAATTTCAATTTTCTCATAAATTCTTTTTAAACCATATTTCTCCTCAGAAATACCGCCATATTTAGGCATAATCATTCTCACATCTACTCCCAAAGCTACTAAAGCTGGCGGTAGAGAACCTGTAACATCAGCCAAACCTCCTACTTTAGCAAAAGGAGAAATTTCAGCCGCTACCATTAATATTTTTAACTTACCCATATTATTTATTAATTATTTTATTATATAGTTTTTCATAATTTAAAGCCATTAGCTTATCACTAAAATTATCCTCTACCCACTTTCTGCAATCTAAACGTTTAATTTTTTTTATTTCTTCCACTGCTTCAAGCGCTTCATTAAAATTAGAAACGACAAAACCAGTCTTTGAAGAATTGATTACCTCTCTAGGCGAACCGTTATCATAAGAAATAACTGGAGTCCCACAAGCCTGAGCCTCTACTAATGACATCCCAAAGGCTTCAAAAAAAATCTCAATTGGGTGAAGTAAGCAATAGGCATTTTTAAGTAAATTAATTTTATCTATAAAATTTAATTCTCCTTTATATATTATTTGCTTATTATCTACCTCCGGCCAGAAATATTTGTCTAAATATTTTCTATCTTGCTGACTAATTTTTCCGGCAATTATTAACTTTCTTTTTGTTTTTTTAGCTATATCTATAGCTATATGAACTCCTTTCTGTGGTGAAACTCTAGCTAAGAAGGCTAAATAATTACCACTTTTTTCTTGATAAGGAAATAGACTTAAGTCAATACCATTATAGACCATACCTTGAAAATTTAGAAAATTAAACTTAGAGCAAACTGATTTAGAATTACCAACAAAGTTAGCTTGACTATGTTTTTTTAAAAAATCTATTTCTTGTTGAAAAAACTCCCCATAACGAATAGAATGCAGTACAGGAGTAGTAGATAAAGAAGAAAAAAATAAACTTTTATGCTCTAAAGCGCAATGAATTATGTCAAATTCCTTTTGCCGTCTAAAAGCATTAGCCATGTTTTCCATTTCAACAATCTCCGAATAATCGTCTTTATAGGGATCTTGTCTAACTGAAACTAATTCTTGAGCCTTAGTCTTTGAATTCCCTGTAGCAAATAAGGTTACATGATGTCCTCTATCCACTAAAGCATTAACTAAGTAACCCAAACCGGCCCCGGTACCACCCGTGGAGCCAGCTTCAGTATTTTCCCACAATTTTGAAACAATAGCTATTTTCATTATTATTGTTTAATTATTTTATTTATTTTACGTAAATATTTTGACTCTATTTTAAACCACTGCCAAGAATGTTGCAGGGTAAAGTGATTACCAGCTGGTAAATGAAAGTCAGAACCACCTGTTTCTATCCAGTCATACTCTTTGGCTAAAAATTGAGCATAAATAATTGACCCTATAGAATGATGTGGAGATAATACCTCAATACCATCAATACCTAATTTAGCTAATTTTTCCGGAAGTAAGCCAGCATATTTATTGTGCTTACCAGGATGACAAAAAATTAATTGCCCACCTATTTTATCTCTTAGTTTAATCACTCTTTCTATATTAATATAGCTTTCTTTTAAAACTCCGAAATCTCGACTAAAAAAGTATTTTCTCAAAATATCTTCTTCGCGGGGAAATTTTAATCCCAATTCTTTGTTAATTCTTTCTTTATTTTGTTCATAAAAAGCCCCACCTGTTTTATTTATAGCTAAATAATGATTATATTTATCCAGAATCTTCTCTACGTTTACCTTATAACCATGACTTTTTAAATTTTCTAAAATTTTTCTAACCCTTCTTCGTCTTCTTCTTTGAGTCTCTCTAAGTAAATTGTGAAGATCTGGACTTTTATAATCAAAATTGTACCACAAAATATTAAAATGGCGACTTCCTAAACTACAATAAAGCTCCATCCCTATAATAGTTTTTAAGCCTACTTTTTTAGCTGCCTCCTGAAATTCGCCTAAACCTGAAACCGTGTTGTGATCAGTTAAAGCCGCTAGCTTAACTTTATTTTTAACTAAAAATTTAACTAATTGAGTTGGGCTTAAATAACCATCAGAATAAGTAGAATGAACTTGTAGGTCAATTAACATTTTATTTTTTAAATATTTACTAATTAAATAAAGAAATTTGCCCACCTAAATTATCTTCTAGTTTATTCAAAAGTAATTTAGCTCTTTCCGGGCTATAATACACACTAATAAGTAGAAAAGTGGCAGTTCGCAAAGATGTCCAGTAATAATAATTACTAATTCTTTGCTTTAAGCTTTTATCTAAAGATATTTTAGCATTTTTTAGATAATTTTCCAAAAATATTTCTTGTAATTTTAAACCGTAAGCATCATCATCTATTTTTCTTTTAACCATATATTGAACTTGTTGCAAAAAACAACCTAAATCTCTAGCAAAGTCAGCTAGAGATAAGTCAGTAAAATCTATTACAGCTATTTTTTTAACCCCCATTTTTATAATATTCTCAGGATGAGCATCGCCATGAACTAAACAACGATCAGGTGTGCTTGAGAGAAAATCTTCCTCAGCTTTAATAAAAAAGCTGTAGGCACGTTCATATAAACTTAAATACTCGGGATGTCTATATTTAATTGAATTTAAAACATGATCTCTACCTGGAACAACTGTGAGAATACGACTATTTGTGGGATTAAAATTAGCCTCTGCTGTAGGTTTTATTTTATGTAATTTAGCAAACCATTTAGCAGCTTTAAAAACAACATCTTCAACTACAGGCAAATTTTCTTCTTTTATATAGTGGTATAAATTATTACCTATTACTCCACGATAAAAGGAGCAATTTAATTGAGGATAATAAAATAAAGGATGAGGTACGCTTAAATAACCATTACTAAAACCTTTTTGCCATAAATAATTTAAAGCTTCAAAAACATTTTTACGACTCTCATGTGAATGCCCCGAACAAAATATAGACAAGCTAACAATTTTATCATTATTTCTTATAAACTGAGTTTTGAACTCTAATACAATGTGAAATGATTGAGGCCAAATTAGTTTTTTATGAGGAATAATTTTAATCTTCTTTATACCTTTAAAATCTGGATATAAAGGTATAACTTTTTCTAAAAATAACCCTTGAACAAAATCAGGATTAAATAAATTTTCTACTTTTTCCATACTTATTTTTTCCAATAATATAACCAATGCTTCTTCCAAATCAAAGCTTTAGTTTGTATATATAAATTTTCTGCTTTTAATTTATATTTTCTCGAACTTTCTTTCTCTAGCGATCTAACTGACCTTACGAGTTCTTCTAGTCCCCGTTCAGTTTCATCCGGATTCCAGGCATAAGGACCAAAATTATGTTTAAAATCTTTAGCTGAGGCCCACCAAAAAGTACAACTCGCCAAACCTCTAACTAAATGCCAACGTGCCCAAATATAGTTTTCATCATCTTTATTATTTTCCAGTAAAGTCATAGCTAAATTAGCTAGTTTCCACAAACTAGTCTGAATTTTATTATTTTTTCCATTCCACAAAATATAGGGTTCATTGTTATTTAACTCCTCTTTTAATGACTCCCAACTACAAGACACAGCTGTAATTTCCTCACAGCTTTGACTGTCAATAAATTGTGAAATAGTTTTTGTCTTTAAACTAGAATGAGAAAAAACTTTCTCCAGCTCTCCTGTCGGGTCTTCATGTCTAAGACCATAAAGCTCTGCGTCAGTGGCAGTAAGAAAAAAGTCCGCTGAATTCTTGGGCTCTTTTAAGCTTTTCATAATTAAATCAGGCACATAGGTATTTGACTGACGACGACTTCTAAAAATAATTTTAAGTCCACTTTTTTTGTCTTTATATACTTTACTTATATCTACCTCATCAATCTTGCCCCTGAAAGCTATTTCATCTAAAATAATCCACTTATAACCCAACTCAGCTAAAATTTGAGAAACTTGTGGGCTATAGGCCATCTCGGGTATAAAGAATCCTGGTAATTTTTTACTTACTCCTAAATATTTATTTAAAATTTCTTCTTGTTCTTTTACCTGACTAATAATTTCTGATTTAGATATTAAAGGTAAAACCGGATGATAAGCAACTGTTGAAACTAATTCTATTTGCCCTCTTTGATAAAGCTCTTTAAAACCTAAAACAATATCTTCTCGTCCCATTTCTATTAAGCGCTTAATCAGACAACCACTAATATTAATAGTTAAGCTAATTTGAGGATTTTCTTTTAAAGCCCTTAAAATTCTCTTATATGATAAACTTACTGCCTGTTCAATATACTCAGCTTTGGTATTGGCAGGTTGATAAAGATGAATAAAATTAATCCACAACATAAATTTTCAATTATTAACTTTTTAAAACTGTCTTATAAAGTTCAATATATTTTTTTGCTGGTATCTCCCAACTGTTAGACCGACGCATAGCTCTAGATATTAACTTTTTCCAAGCATTCTTATTTTTCTCGGTCTCTAAGGCTCTAACTATAGCTCTAAAAAACATAAATGGATTACTATCACTAAAGGTAAAACCAGTTCCTTTAGAAGTAGCGGGGGAATAATTATCAATAGTATCATAGAGACCACCCACTTCTCTAACCACGGGGATGCAACCATAACGCATGGCAATTAATTGATTAATTCCACAAGGTTCATGATTCGAGGGTAAAAGGAAAATATCAGAACCAGCATAGAGCAAGGTTTCTTTTTCTTGACTAAAAGGGATTATAACTAATTTTTTTGGATTATATCTAGCAATCTTTCTCAGTGGTTTTAAATAATTTTTATCACCATCTCCCATAATAATTATTTGTATATCTAACTTTAAAAGAGGTTCAACAATTTTTAAAAATATATCAAAACCTTTTTGAAAAGTAACCCGCGAGGTAGTACATAAAACTGGAATATTATTATTTATAGGTAAATTATTATTATTTTGCAAATATTCTTTATTTAAAGTTTTAAGTTCTAAGCTTTTATAGTTATAATTTTTAAAAATTTTATCATCATTTTCCGGATTATAGGTATTATAGTCAATACCGTTTATAATACCAAATAAACGATTTTCACGATTTTTTAAAATTCTATGTAAATCTTGACCAAATTTTTTAGTCATAATTTCATCACGATATTTTTCACTTACTGCGTTTATAATATCAGCTGATAAAATTCCTCTTTTAGCAAAATTAATATACTCTATATCAGGATCACTTATACGTGGCAATCTTTTACGTCCATAATCTTTTTTATCAACTGGGATTTGCCACCAATTCTGTCCAAATTGAAAAATTAAATTGTGAATGGTATAAACAGTCTTAGCTTTCTTTAAAGTCTTGGAATAGCGAAAATCAGTCTTTAAATAGAAGGGTATAAGACCTGTTTGCCAGTCATGACAGTGAACAATATCAGCGGGAAATTTTAAAAGAGAAATAAGTTTTAAGGAGGCGACACTGAAAACTAGAAATCTAGCATTTTCTCTACTGGAGCCGTAAATATCTTTATGTTTAGAAAAAAATTTATTATTTTCTATAAAATAAACTGGTAGTCCTTCCATAGCATAACCTTGCCAATAATTAATTTTGACTGATTCTTTAGAATTTAAAAAAACTTCTACATTAGAAAATATTTTTTTTAAATTATATTTTTTCTTATCTATAACTTTAGCATAAAGAGGTGTGATAATTTTAACCTCATGACCAAGGCGAAATAAGGCTTTAGGAAGTGAACGCGAAACATCAGCTAAGCCACCTGTTTTAGAAAAAGGGGCTACCTCTGAAGCAATGTGAACAATTTTTAATTTCTTCATAAATATTAAAATTTAAGACTTGCTGATGAACAAATTGCTGCTGCTAAAGCATCAGCTGCATCATCAGGCTTAGGCAATGACTCTAAATTTAAAATTAATTTTACCATTTTTTGTACTTGAATTTTTTTAGCTTGACCATAACAAGAAACTGATTGTTTAATCTGCAAAGGAGTATAGGATTTAATTTCTAAATTATTTTCAGCTGCTGAAAGCATAACCACTCCTCTAGCCTGAGCCACCGTTAAAGCAGTTTTAATGTTTTTATTAAAAAATAATTCTTCAATTGCTAGGACTTCTGGTTTATATTTACTTATAATTTTTTTTAATTGTAAGCTTAAAGTAAGTAATCTTTTATCTAAATCTACTCCAGCGGATGTTTGAATTGATCCGTAGTCTAAACAAGCTAACTTGTTATGAGAAAAAAACTCTATTACCCCAAAACCTGTGTCAGCAATTCCTGGGTCAATGCCTAAAATAATCTTTGACATAAGCTTATTTCTTAAAGTTTAAGATTAGTATAAAAATCACTTACATCCTCATCTTCTTCTAAGGCTTCAATGAAATTACCAATTTTTTCTCTATCTTCTTCGCTTATTTCTGTTTCTTCTTTAGCTAAATATTCAATTTCTGCTGATAAAATAGGTAGTTTATTTTTCTCTAAAACTTGTTTTAAGTTCTGAAGATCAGAAATTAGCCCAAAAACCAAACATAAATCTTCCTCCTTTTTTATATCCTCAGCTCCAGCATCGATTAAAGCTAACTCTAATTCATCTTCACTTAAATGTAAATCCTTTAATTGTTTAAGTTCAAAACTAATCACACTTTTTTGTTCAAAATTCCAATTAACTGAAGATAAAGAACCGCCATACTTAGAAAATATATGACGCACATTAGCTGCACTTCTATTTTTATTATCAGTTAAGCATTTAACAATAAACTGGGAATTAAGCGGTCCAATGCCCTCGTAATATAATTCCTCTATTTGATCACCCTCTAATTCTCCCGTGCCCTTTTTTATAGCTCTTTCAATATTATCCTTAGGCATATTAGCAGCCTTGGCTTTATCTACAGCTAGACGTAAACTAAAATTAGTCTCAGTATCTCCACCCTTGTCTCTAGCTGCTACGCTTATTAGGTTGCTTAATTTAGTAAATACGGCTCCTCTTTTAGCATCTTTAGCTCCTTTAGCTCTTTTTATAGTAGACCATTTAGAATGTCCTGACATATAATTTTAATTAAAATTTAAAGACAACTACTATTATCTTTTACTATACTAGCTTAACGAAAATTGAAATAAAAATCAATATTTCCTATAATAAAGAAGAACCCTTAAAAAACTATAAATATAAACTATGAAAATTATAAATTTGGATCAAGCTGTTTTAAATGCTTTAGAGCTTTTAGAAAAAAATCCACCAAAAGAACTCAAGCTAAAAAACTTTAAATTTCCTTTTGTAGTTGGATCTGGGAATGCTTACTTAACTGGAGTTATTTTATTTTCTCAGCAAACCGCAATTTTTGCAAATGAAAATAATTTTAAAAATAAGGCAATAGCCTATAAGTCTTTAATCCGTAATAAAACTATAAAAGAGGCTGTTATTATTTCTGCCTCAGGAGAAAAAGATTCTGTCTGGCAAATTAAGCTAGCTAAAAAATTAAAATTAAAAACCACTTTACTTACTTGTTCAGCTAATTCTAGTGCTGCTAAGCTAGCCGATAAAGTCTATGTCTATAATAAAGTTGACGAACCCTACACCTATAACGTCTCCACTTATCTTTCTATGATAACAAGTAGCACTAAGGAAAGTCCACAAGAGATAAAAAAATATATTAATAATTTAAAGTTTCCCAAAAATTTTAGTTCACATCAAAATTTTAGCTTTGTACTGCCTGATGAATTTAGTTCAATTTGTCCTATGTTAGAGATAAAAGCCAGAGAACTATTTGGTTCAAAGTTAAACTTAAAAGCTTACGGACTGGGTGAAGCTAATCACGCTAAATATGTTATTCCCTGTCAGAAAGAATTAGTTATATCTATTGGTGAAAAAAATAAGTACTTTGGTCACCCTAATCATCGTTGGGATATTAAAATACCTAAAAAAAGTGATTTTGCTTTAATACTTTCTTTAACTTATTATATAATTGGAAAAATTCAAGAAGTTAAACCAGCTTATTTTAAAAAAAATATTGAAAACTACTGTCAAAATATTGAACCTAAAATTTTTAATAAAAACAAAGCCACTAATGTTATAGTTAAGAGTAATACAGAATAAATAATTAAAATCAAATATAAATAATCTTGACTCTGCAACAGTATAAATATTGACAAAATGCAAAAAATAGTTTATAATACTATGATTCAAACTGTTCATTAATAAAAAAATCAATAATATGAAAATAGTAATAGCAATTGCCTTGCTTTTAATCGTGTTAAGGATTCTTAATATAAATTTTGGTAAAGTAAAACCAAAAGTATCCAAAAAATTTACAAACCTATCTAAAATAAGTTGGAAAATAAATTTTTTTGACAGTCGTCCCCAGTTAAAGAAGGTGGTACTTGCGCCAGTGCATATATTATTATGGTTATCCAGCCTTATTTATTTACTGTTTATTCAAATAGTTAAGGCAAATCTACGTTTCAGAAAAAATTAAAAAAAGCATGCTCAAACAACTCTAACAAAAATAGAGTTGTTTTTTTATATATAACTTATTAAATACTCTTCTATATTTGACATAATTAAAATAATATGCTATATTAATCTATTATAATATAACCTTAAATAATATGTTTTCTAATAAAAAAATAGCTAAAATTATTATCATTTCATTACTGATTATAGTATCTGCTTTAGCTCACCAAGCTAGAGCTGAAACAACTATATACAATATTGAAACTAATAATTTAAAAAACAATCAAGCTACCCTAACCTGTAATACTGGACAAGAATCTAGAGTTTCTGTTTTTTTTGGTAAGAGTGAAAGTAAATTAGACCTATCTGTAGGCAGTAGCGTGTATAGTAGGCATCATAGCCTAGTCTTAACTGGTCTAGACAATGATAGTGCTTATTATTATAGAATAGTAGCTTATAGTGAAAATGGTGAGGAATCAGAATCTTTTGTTAGATATTTAGATACTGAGAAAATGGTGGATACAGAAAGACCAGAAATTTTAGACTTTAAAGTTTTACAAACTACCAATAAAGCTACTAACTTTACAATAAGCTCTGATGAAAAAGTAAGGGTTAGTATTAAATATGGATTTGACGAAACTTCTCTGAATAAGAGTTGGAATACTAATACCTATAAAACTAAACACGATATAATATTAACAAAGTTAACCCCTGAAAAAGATTATTATTTTAAGATAACTATAAAAGACGAACAATCCAACTCCACTACCATGAATAAACATATAAATACTAGACTGTCTAATAGCTACGATAAATTAATCATACAAAACTTAACACCTGAGAGTTACGAACAAGCTCAATTAATGCCTAAAACTGCTATTATTACCTGGGAAACTAACGTTTTGGCTGAATCTAAAATCTATTACGGAACTAATCCAAAAAAATTAAACTCTACTAAGAAAACAAGCTCTAAGTCACTAAATCATAGAGCAATTTTAGAAAATCTTAAACCTGATACTATTTATTATTTTAAAGTAGAAGTAAAAAGCCAGTTAAATTCTAAATCTACGAAGACGGATATTCATAGTTTCAAAACTCTAGCCCTCACTGAAGATTATCTAAGTTTATATTTTAAATCTGGTGATGTAGTTAAAACAAAAAGTAAAAATTCTACTTCATATTTAATATATGACAATAAAAAAATTCCTTTCAGTGGCAACAGCTTAGACAAAATTGATTATAGCCAAGATATTAAAACTATTTCAGACATTGATTTAAAAGCTTATGAAAATTACAGTGGTTATTTTGGTAAATTCTATACAGGGCAAGTTGTAAAAACAACTACCAAAAACGCTGTATACATTATAGACGGAAAATACAAACGCCCAATAGCTAACTGGTTGGTTTTTAAATATTTAAATTATAAAGATAAACATATTATTATTGCTAGTGATAAAGATTTAAAAGACTATAAAACAGGAGATTTAATAACTCACTCTAAACAACTAACAACTAACAGTCCTCTAAGTAATCAAAGTTTGGTAAAATCTCCTGAAAGATCAACTATTTATTTAATAGCTAACGGAAAAAAACTTCCATTTTTTAGTGAAGAAGCTTTCATTTCTAAGGACTACAACTTTTCTCAAGTAAAAATAGTTGACTGGTATTTACTAGCCAATACTCCCACTGGGCAAGTTATTATTAAATAAAAAAACCCCCATCCTTTAGTGGGGGTATTCTTGTTTTTGTCAGGCTTTACGTTCCGGTAATACCACTGAATCCAGTGTTACTGTAACAATTCGATGTGCCGTACTTTGTAACGTTGCTAGTCTTCATAATTACAACCATTGAGCTTTTACTTACGCATACAAACATAATTTGGAGTCTCCTATATTAAATGAATGATTAAAGAACAAAATATAGCTTATTTAAGCTAATTAATAATATTATAACAAAAAATAAAAAAAATGCAATAACTGTTAAATAATCTTAATCAACACTATATCTTTCCTTGATTTTTAACCTCTTCTTTGAACCTGGTTATATACTTAGCATCACCTAAATAATAACTCTTAAAACAACAACATGTAAACCTTAGACTAAAAGAAGATCTTCAAAATTTAAATTTTGGTATCGTGAATCTTTTTTGGTATAATAAATATTACTAATTTTAATTTTAGGAGGTCTAACTTTATAGCCTCCGCGCCAAGCCAACACCTTTTCATTTCCTAACTCTTTAGCCGTATCTTTCTTATTTAATACTTGTAAATTACCATAATGCTTTTCATTTAGTTTCCAAGACTTTATTACAGTAATTCATATTAGATTTATTTCATCTACAATATTTCTATTTCCCCTTTACGCATAATTAAAAAGAGTTGACTACTAGGCTAAAGATTGCTAGTATAGCTCTGAATTTTATAATTCATCATAAAAATATATTTCTGTCAAAATAAAACTAAAAAAAATACTTATAGACTTACTACTATTAACTACTAAATTTTTTCAATTACTTAGAAAAATAATTAGTGGTCTTTTAATCTACACTATTTTTAAACCAATCCATTCAATTATTAATTTTTTGTTATATAAAAGATTAATTCAACTTTATCATTTATATAAAAAACTCACTCGAGAACAAAAAAAATCTATCATTATTTCCAAGACAAAAAATAACTTTTTAAAAAAATATTCTCTAAAAATAATTATGGCTATCATAATTATTTCTCTAATAACCTATCAATACTTAGAAACATACCAAGCTCACGCCAGTACAGATAAACTCTCTGAAGCTATTATTAGTAACTTTATTTCTAGTGAATTTGGAGACCTTAGAGAAAATCAAGAAGAATATCTTATAGAAGAAACTTTAAATGAAGCAACAATAGCTTTAGATATAAGCTATAGTGAAATTAAAAAGCAAAATCCAGTTTTTCAAATTACCGAAAGTCAAGCTTCTAAAATAGATATTGAAAACAATCAATTAATAATTGAAATGACTCCTGATAAAATTTTAGCTTTACAAAATAATGCTTCTAAGTTAAGTCACAAAAACATCTCAAATGAAAATACTGATAATAACTCCCCTTTAAAACCTGCATCGAATAAAGAGATTAAAAGAAATGAAACAATTATTTATTCCATTTCTGCTGGTGATACAGTGAGCTCAATTGCTCAAAAATTTGGCATAAGTGTAAATACAATACTTTGGGAAAATAATTTAAGTTCTTACAGTATCTTAAAAATAAGTGATAATTTGAAGATTTTACCTAACTCAGGAGTTTCTCATACTGTGGCTAGAGGTGAGAGTTTAAGCTATCTAGCTAACTATTACGATCTTTCTTTAGAAGATATTTTAACTGCTAATAACTTAAATAATGCCAACAGTCTTAAAATTGGTCAAAAGTTAATTATGCCTGGAGCAAGTAAACCCTCTACTGTAAAAATAGCTAGCACAGCCAGTAAGGTTATAAACAATTCTGCTAGTGGCCTAGAAGTTATAAAGAAATTAGTTAAACCTAGTCCTGTTAAAAATGTTGGCAGTAGCATGTTATGGCCAACTGAGGGTCATCGCATAACTCAATATTATTCATGGCGTCACAAAGGTTTAGATATAGCTAATAAAACCGGCACCCCTCTATATGCTTCTGAATCAGGCACAATTATTTACTCTGGTTGGAGTAATGGTTATGGTTATAATGTATTAATTGATCACGGAAGTGGTTTACGTACCCGTTATGCCCATGCTTCTAAACTTTATGTTAGCAAGGGAGATACTGTAAGCAAAGGAGAATCTGTAGCAGCTATGGGATCTACTGGTTGGAGCACTGGACCTCATATCCATTTTGAGGTTATAATAAATGGTAGTTTGATGAATCCTTTAAATTATATAAAATAAAAAATTATGTACATTTTTTTAGGGGCCATAATGATTGCTCTAGGTATTTATTTAGTAGTAAAAACAGAAAAGGTTTTAAATAGTTTTGGCAGAAGCTCTATGTTTGAAAAATATTTAGGTTCTGATGGCGGCTCAAGATTGGGCTACAAATTGCTAGGCCTCTTGATAATTTTTTTAGGAATCGTTATTATGTTTAACATGGCTAGTATGTTTTTTGGTTGGGTCTTTGGACCACTTATACGAGCTGGTCAAAGATAGGCAATAAATTTATGGGCCCTTAGCTCATCTGGTAGAGCACCTGCTTTGCAAGCAGGGGGTGGCAGGTTCGAGTCCTGTAGGGTCCACATAAAAAAGATTTGAAATAATTCAAATCTTTTTTTTAATTAAAACAATATCTAAACCAACAAACGCTTTATATTCAAAGACTTAAAATAATATTTAAAAAAAAATTGAAATTTGGGTCTAATAATGTTAAAATTAAAGAAAATAATATAAAAATATGAAAATAAAAAAATCAGTAGTTTTAATTATTAGAGATGGTTGGGGTTATAGTCCAAAAAAAAAGAATAATTTTATAGCTTCAGCTAAAACTCCCAATGAAGATTTTTATTTAAAAAATTATCCCCATGGTCTTTTGAAAGCAAGTGGACAAGCCGTTGGTTTAAATAAAGGCTACCAGGGTAATTCTGAAGTTGGTCATTTAACTCTTGGCTCAGGAAGAATTATTTTACAGTCCATGATAAAAATAAATAAAGCCATTAAAAATGGTGAATTTTTTAAGAACAAAGCTCTACTAAAAACAATTGAAAAGTGTAAGAAAAATAAATCTAGCTTACATTTAATTGGTTTACTACAGGATCAGGGCGTTCATGCACATATTAAACATCTTTTTGCCATACTAGACCTTTGCCAAAAAGAAAAATTTGAAAAAGTTTTAATCCATGTTATTAGCGATGGTCGCGATGCACCGATAACAGAAAGTATAAAACATTTAACACGTTTAGAAAAAAAGTTGAAAAATCTTGGTTTTGGAAAAATAGTAACTATTAGCGGGCGATATTATGCTATGGATAGAGATTTACGTTGGACTCGCACAAAAAAAGCTTATAACTGTATTGTTTCCGGAAAAGGGAAAGAATTTTTTGAAGTTAAAGAACAAGTTAAACTTTGTCATAAAAATAATGAATTTGATGAGTTTATTAAACCAAGAAGATTAAAGGGTTATAAAGGTTTTTCCCGAAGAGATGGTGCAATCTTTTTTAATTTTCGTACAGATAGACCACGTCAGTTAACTAGAGCAATGGTAGAAAAGAATTTCAAGGAATTTGAAAGAAATTTGATAATAAACAATTTCACTTCAATGACCCAGTACTATCAGCCGATGAATGCTAAAGTAGCTTTTACTAATATAATTTTAAATAATTTACTGGGAGAAGTAGTTAGTCGAATAGGTTTCAAACAACTACGAATTAGCGAAACAGAAAAATATGCCCATGTAACCTTTTTTTTCAATGGACAAAAAGAAAAACCCTTTAAAGGCGAGACCCGAGCTTTAATTCCTTCACCAAAGGTAGCTACTTATGATTTAAAACCAGAGATGAGTGTTTTCAAAATAGCTAGGCGTTTAATTAAAGAAGTTAAAAAAGAAGATTATGATTTAATAATTGTCAATTTAGTAAATTGTGACATGGTAGGTCACACAGGAAAGGCTAAAGCAATCACAAAAGCAGTTGAAGCAGTAGACAAGGCACAAGGAGAAATTGTTAAAACTACTTTAAAAAAAGGTTATACTTGTTTACTATTAGCTGATCACGGTAACGCAGAAGATAAAGGGCTAAATACTGCCACTAGTCATACTACTAACCCTGTACCAGTTATCTTAATTTCTGAAAATAAACAATTACAGCAAGCTAAAATATTAAAAGGTTTTGGTTTAAAAGATGTAGCGCCAACTATCTTGAAATTAATGAACTTAAAAATACCAAAAGAAATGACAGGTAAACCATTTATTAAATAAACTGCATTCTCAGTAAGCTGACAAAGATAATTTATTGCTATAATAAGATTGTGACTATATAAGATTATATGAAAAATAAAAAATTAATTATAATAGACGGTAACGCCCTTATTCATCGTAGCTTCCACGCCCTGCCACCAACACTAACCACTAGAGACAAAACCATAGTTAATGCCGTCTATGGTTTTAGTTCTTTTCTTCTAAAAGCTTTAGATGAGCTTTCTCCTGACTACGTAGTTTTAACCTTAGATGAAAAAGGACCAACTTTTAGACACAAAAAATATAAAGAATATAAAGCAACTAGAAAAAAAGCTCCGGATGAACTATATAAACAGATTCCTCTAGTAAGAGAAGTAGCTAAAGCCTTTAACATACCTACCTACTCACGGAGTGGTTTTGAGGCCGATGACCTCATTGGTTCTATTGTTAAAAGTTTAGAAAAAGAAAAGGAATTAGAAAAAATTATTATCACCGGCGACTTAGATACCTTACAACTAATAGATAACACCACCAAAGTTTATACAATGAGTAGAGGATTGTCTGACACTATAATTTATGACCAGAGCAGAGTAGAAGACAGATACGGTCTTAAACCAGATCAGATTATTGACTATAAAGCTTTACGAGGCGACCCTAGTGATAATATTCCTGGAGTTTCAGGAATTGGTGAGAAAACTGCCACTGATTTATTACAACTATTTGGCACCCTTGATAATCTCTATAAACATATAGACAAAAATCCTGAAAGTCCTGAGATTAAACCACGAACTCTACAGGCCTTAAAAGATAATAAAGATAAAGCCTATTTAAGTAAAAGTCTAGCCACTATAGAAAAGGAGGTTGAAATTAATTTTCAACTAGAAGAATGCTTACTTCTAAATTTTGATATTAAAAAAGTAAAAAAGATTTTTTTAGAGTTTGAATTTACCTCCTTGGTATCTAGATTAGAAAAACTAAAAATTTTCCAATCTGATAAAACTATAAGTGAAAACAAAATAAACAAATTCAAACGAAATGAAGAACAATTAAATTATCATTTAATTGATAATGATAAAGATTTTAAAAATTTTCTATCCCTACTAAAAAAACAAACAGAATTCTCTTTTGACACTGAGGCTAGTTCTCTAGATATTTTTAGTGCTTCACTTTTAGGGATTAGTTTTAGTTGGCAAGCAAAAGAAGGTTATTATCTACAACTGGGATTAGACCAAAGCGAAAATAGTCTCTTTCCCGCTAAAAAAGAATTTTGGCTTGAAGAGCTAAAACCTATTTTTGCCAATAAAAAAGTAAAAAAATATGGTCATAATGCTAAATTTGACATTAGATTGCTACGAGCTTTTTCTGTAGAAGTGGAGAATTTTGCCTTTGACACAAAAATAGCTGCCTACCTAATTAATCCCAGCGATAGACAGCATAGCTTAGATGCCCTATCTTTACATGAACTTAAATGGGAAAAAATTAGTGGCGATGACCTTTTGAAAACTAAAACTGGTAAAATAACATATCAAGATGTAAAACCAAAGAATATGGCACTTTATTCTTGTGAAGATGCCGATTGCACCTATCAACTTGTCTCCCGCTTAAAAACAGAATTGAAAAAATACTCACTGGATAAATTATATTATGAAGTTGAACTGCCTTTAGTGAAGGTCTTAGCCCACTTAGAAGATAACGGTATATATATTGATAAAAACAAACTAGCTAAATTGAATCAAGAAATAAGTCAGAAAATTAATAAGCTTACAAAAGAAATTTATCAACACTCACCTCATGAATTTAATATTAATTCACCTAAACAACTGCAGAAAATTATTTTTGACGAACTCGATATATCTTCTGAGAAAATTAAAAGAACTAAAACTGGTTTTTCTACTGCCTTTGACGAACTTGAAAAATTAAAGGATTTACACCCTATTATAGCCTTAATTCAAAACTATAGAGAACTTAGTAAATTAAATAATACCTACATTGAAGCTTTACCCAAGCTCATAGATAAAAAAACTAATCGTCTTCATACTAACTTTATTCAAACCGTTACAGCTACGGGCAGGCTATCTTCTGTTTCCCCTAATTTACAAAATATTCCCGTTCGTCATGAAATTGGTAAACAAATCAGAACTGCTTTTACCACTAAGCCAGGAGAAAAACTATTAGCTCTTGATTATTCACAAATAGAATTAAGAGTAGCTGCTCACTTAGCTAATGATAAGATTATGATTGAACACTTCTTAAATAGTCAAGATATTCACCTCTCCACTGCGGCAGCGATTAATCACATTAAAGAAAGTGAGGTTAGTTCTGATCTTAGAAGACAAGCTAAAAGTATTAACTTCGGAATTCTCTATGGTCAGGGTCCTCACGGTCTTAGCCAAAATGCCGGAATCACTTTTTCTCAAGCTAAAGAATTCATTGCTAAATATTTTCAAACCTATGAGGGTATAAAAGATTATATTGAAAGTACCATCAAAGAAGCCAAGGGGAAAAATTATGTTACTACTATACTGGGCCGCAGAAGATATTTACCAGAGATAAATTCACAAATTTCACTAGTAAAAAAGTCAGCTGAAAGAATGGCTATAAACACTCCTATTCAAGGTAGCGCCGCTGATATTATAAAAATGGCCATGATCAAAATTTATAACACCTATTACTCTAACAATGACTTGAAAATACTCTTGCAAGTTCATGATGAATTGATATTTAGCGTCAAAGCGGATAAGTTAAAATTATATGCTAAAGAAATAAAAAATATAATGGAAAATATTTATAGCCTTAAAGTCCCATTAATAGTCGACATAAAAACAGGTGATAATTGGGGTGATTTAAAATAAATGAGTATAAAAGAAAAACTAAATACAATTTTAAAAAATAAAAAGATAGCTCTTTTGGGTTTAGGTTTAGAAAATCAAGCTATTTTAAAATTATCTAAAGATTTAAATTTAAAGTTTGACTTTACTATTTGCGACTTCAGAAACAAAGAAAAACTAATCCCCATTTTAAAAAATTTAAACTTGAATCCAAATAATTTCTCCTATCAGTTAGAAACTAAATTTAATCATAGCTTATTTAACTTTGATATTCTATTTCGCTCTCCTGGCTGGCCTCTAACTTGTCCCGGATTACAAGAAGCTGCTAAAAAATCTATAGAAATAAGTAGCCCAATGAACTTATTTTTTGACTTATGTCCTAGTCAAAAGATTATTGCAGTAACTGGTTCCAAGGGAAAAGGGACAACTGCTACTTTAATTTTTAATATAATAAAGGAAACTAAACAAAAAGTATTCTTAGGCGGAAATATAGGCATATCTCCCTTAAGTTTTTTAAATAAAATTAAAAAAGATGATTATGTTATTTTAGAGTTATCCAGCTTTCAGCTAGAAGACTTAAAAACAAGTCCGCAAATAGCTATTATAACTAACCTATATAAAGAACATTTATCTCCCGCCGATCCAAATAATCCTAACTATCATAATAGCTTCAAAAAATATATTGAGGCTAAGGCTAATATATTTATACAACAAGATAAAGATGGTATCCTCATTAGCAAAGAAGAGAGTCATAAATTACTTAAAGATTACTTAAAAGATGATATAGCTAAATATAAAGGAAAGATTATTCTATATAAAAAACAAATCTATCCAACTAAATTAAAAGGTAACTATAATCAAGAAAATATTAACGCGGCCATGGAGGTTGTTAAGATTTTAAATATAGATAAAAAATTAGCAGAAAAAACTATCCTCAACTTTTCTAACCTTGAACATCGTCTAGAATATGTGGCTAAAAAAAATGGAGTTAAATATTTTAATAACTCCTTCTCAACCACGCCAGAAAGCACCCAGCTTGACCTACAATCCTTCTCTGAAAATATTATCTTGATTGCTGGAGGATCCGATAAAGGTGCTAATTTCTCTAACTTAGCCAAAAGTATTTCAAAAAAAGTAAAGCATGTAATTCTCTTTGATGGAGAAGGTTCACATAAATTAAAAAAAGCTCTTGAAGAAATCGACTACCAGGCAATCACTTTTCCTGCTAGTAGCATGGAAGAGGCTGTAAAAATAGCTAGCAGGCAAACTCAAGTAAACGACCTGGTTCTACTCTCTCCCGCCTGTGCTAGTTTTGGAATATTTAAAAACTATAAAGAAAGAGGTAATTTGTTTAAACAACAAGTTAAAAAACTTTAATACTTTTTCAACCTAAATCTTATGATATTTTTTCTCTTTGGAAACGATACTTATCGTAGCCGACAAAAACTAAAAGAAATAAAGGAGCAATTTTTAAAAACAATTTCATCGGGGTCTAGTGCTATAACTTTAATTGATGGACAAAAAACTAGCTTAAAAGAAATTAATGAAAAATCATCAGCCTCTAGCTTATTTACTAGCAAACGATTAATTGTAATAGAAAATTTTCTACAGAATAAAAATCAAAGCTTAATAAGCTCTTCTTTAAATTATTTTTCCAAATCTCTAGAAAAAAAATCTGAGAATGTCTTTATTTTTTTTGAAGATAATGAATTTAAAACCTCTACTTTAAACAAGGAAGCTAAGAAATTTTTTAATTTTTTAAAAAAACAAAAATTTGTTCAAGAGTTTAAACCACTAGACAATGCGCAACTTTTACACTTTGTTATAAAAGAATTTAGCAAATATAATAAAGAAATAGATATAACAGCTGCTAACCGCTTAATTAGCTCAACAAGTAACAACTTATGGCTAGTTTCAAATGAAATTCACAAAATAGCTCACTATAATAAAAATAAAAAAATTAGCAAAATAGATATTGAAGAAAATATAGCTATGAAATTAGAAGAAAGTATTTTTATCTTAACTGATAAATTAGGTCAAAGACAAGCTGTTGAGGGATTAAAACAATTAGAACTCCAATTAGCCTCAGGACTGTCAGCCAAATATATACTAGCTATACTTAGAAAACATCTTCAAAAATTATTACAAACCAAGGAAGCTTTAAATAATGGTTTAGATGTTAGGGCAATAGCTAGTAAATTCTCTTGGCATCCTTTTGCCACAAAAAAATTAGGTGAGCAAACTAATAACTTTTCTGTAAATGAATTAAAAGAAAAGCTAGCTAAACTCAACAATATTGATTATTTAGATAAAACAGGACAAAAATCAATAATAAATAGTTTGGAATTATTTTTTTCTAATAAATAATATTGTTTAAATAAAAGAATATCCGTAACAATTCCACAAGATCTTTGAGGTTAATATCAAAGTATAATAGATTTTAATAATTAAATATCTAACTAAAATATTTTATATATTAATTTTTGCAGTTAGGATTAAAAAAAGCTTGTAAAAATATAAATACCTGATATCATATAAATATTGTTCTTTAAAATATAATATTAACTATAAAATTTAAGAAAAATGAAAAAAATTGTTGTTATTTTAGTATTGTTGTTATTTTTCTCTCCTAACTTAATCTTAGCTCAAAAAATAAGTGTAAGTACTTTCTCTGGCGATACTATAATTGGTTTATTTGAAAAAGATAACCTATTATTATTTGGCTTTAAATGTGAGCCTAGTTGCCTGCAAATTTCTGGATCCAGTTATAAATATGGTTATATGGATAAAACTGGTAATTTAGTTATACCAGTTATTTATGATATAGCTTATGATTTTTATGAAGGCTTAGCTATTGTGGGTAAATGCACAGACACCGGTTATAGTCAGTGGCATATAACACCTAAAGGAGAAAGATTATACTATAAAAATTATGTTGATGTGCATAATTTTATAGGTAAATATGCTATTGTTGATAAAGATGGATGCTACCATATGTGTCACATTAATAAAAAGGGAGAGCCTTTATATACTCAAACTTATCAGTGGTTATACAACTTTAATCCAAGAGGAGAGGCTATAGGTATAAGAAATATTAATTTAAATAAAAATATTTGCACGTGGGTTATTCTGGATATTAAAGGTACAGAATCTTTGATAATAAAAGGAGAATACAATGTCGACAATCCACCAAAAAAAATAGAAAGTATCTATTATTAAATTAAAAATAAAAGTGTAAAATTTAACAAAAAGTAGACAAAATGTCTACTTTTTTATTTATATAATCTATTAAATTATTATTTTTAAATAACAATTAACCAAAAAAATAATTTATTAATTCAAAATTTAAATGTTTAAGTGTTGATAAATAAAAAAAACTCTAAACAACTCTTTTTTGTACCCTAGCTTCAATTTCTAAATATTTATAAACTAAATAAAGAGCGTCTGAATAATAAATTATCTCTTCAAAAAAATCGCAACGATCACGCTTAAATTCTATTCCAAATCTTGACAAATCTCTAAAAAATATTATTATAAATAATTAACGTTTTTTAAAAATAATAATAATAAAATTTACATGTAATGAAAAAATTGTTTTTTTTGGTTTTTTTTGTAATCGCTATTGCCGTAAAAACTCTCTTTGGACAATCTGAAAAAGAAAGTTTCAGGTTAAGTGCCATTGATATCAGCTCTGGAAAAGGAGCCGTTACCTCAGGTCTGTATGGAAATTTTACTTTTGAAAAAGGTGATAAAGATTTCTTGATCCTGACTTTATCAGAAAAAGATTTAGAAATAACTTACTTTAGAAGTTTACTTAAAGGAAGGTTATTGATAGGTCCTAATGTAGGATACTTTTTTAACGTTCCTTACGTCAGTACGATGGCTATATACTCACCATCAAAATATTTTTCTACCCTACACTGGCTAGGTTGGTCTTTTGGTAGACCATCAAAAGTTATTGAGCTAAAACCGAGCTTCATATTTGCCTTAAATAGCGCCTCCATTAATATTTGGAAAATTAATACGACTTACCGTCTAATTCATTATCTAAAAAACAAACCTCAACATACTGTTACGCTAAAATATACTGAAAAAATAACAAAAAATATTTTAGTGTATACTGAGGTTGGTTATGATTTAACCAACAAAACTCAGTTGCTAAAGCTAGGGACAAGATACAAACTATAAACATTCAAAAGAGAGTCAAAAATGTCTCTCTTTTTTATTAAAGTAATATAAACAACAACACATTTCTATTTCCCCTTTACAAATTTAATAAAAGCCTTGCTTTTTTTTAATCTATCTGATAATATAGAAAACGATTACAGACGCTTGACTGGCGATTTTTTTGTTATTTTATTATAATGAAAATATAGCAATTTTAAAGGGGCAATTAGCTCAGCTGGTTAGAGCGCAACACTGATAATGTTGAGGTCGGAGGTTCGAGTCCTCCATTGCCCACTTTATATAGCGGGGTAGAGCAGTTGGCAGCTCGCCAGGCCCATAACCTGGAGGTCGCAGGTTCGAGTCCTGCCCCCGCAACAAAAATCAGACTACCGGCCGAGGTAGCTCAGTGGTAGAGCAAAGGACTGAAAATCCTTGTGTCGAGAGTTCGATCCTCTCCCTCGGCACCCTAAGTTAAAAACTCGGGGCATGGCCTAGTTGGCTAAGGCGCATGCTTTGGGAGCATGAGATCCTGGGTTCGAGTCCCAGTGCCCCGACCACTTAAAATAAATTAATTATTATCTAAAAATATGCCTAATACTAAATCGGCTAAAAAAGAACTAAGAAAAAGTTCTAAATTAAAAATTGCTAATGATAAACTTAAAAGAAATTTTAAGAAAAGTTTAAAAGAAACTAAAAAATCATTAGAAGAATCTGGCAAAGAAAAATCTCAAGAACTAATAAAAAAAACTATTAAAAGTTTAGATAAAGCAGCTAAAAAAGGAGTTATTAAAAAAAATACTGCTAGTCGCTATAAATCTAGACTGCAAAAAAAAGCTAATAAATCTAAATAAATTTACTTTAGCTTGGCTTAGCCTTTGTAATAATTATCAAAGACTATGTCTCGGCTTAAGCAAGAAAATTATGTTAACTAAAGAAAGAAAATTAAAATTAATTAAAAAATTTGGAACTCACGAAAATGATACTGGTTCATCTCAGGTACAGATTGCTATTTTAACTGAAGAGATTAAAGAACTAACTGAGCATCTAAAAAGTCATAAACATGACTATTCATCTCGCAGAGGTCTACTTAAGAAAGTTGGTGAAAGAAGAAAACTTCTAAAGTATTTACAAAAAGAAGATAGTAAATCATTTCAAGAAGTATCTAAAAAATTAAATTTAAAAATTGCTCAAAAATTACAAGCTGAAAGGGACATAGAGATACTTAGAGAAAAGAAAGTTGAAACTATAGAAAGTAATGCTGAAGATAAGAATAATGATACTAAAGAGATAAAAAAATAATAAATAATTATGGTAAAACACAAAGAACAAAGAGTTGGTGTTTTGGTAGATGTATCTAACATGTATCATAGCGCTAAAAATTTATATAAAAAACGTGTAAACTTTGGTAAGGTTTTAGAGAAAGCTGTTGCTGGAAGAAAACTTATCAGAGCTATTGCTTACGTTATTCACACTGAATCTGAAGAAGAAACTTCTTTTTTTGAAGCCTTAATCAAACAAGGCTTTGAAGTTAAAATGAAAGAATTACAAATTTTTCCCGGTGGAATGAAAAAAGCTGATTGGGATGTGGGCATTGCTATGGATGCTATTAAACTTTCTTCTAACTTAGATGTAGTAATTTTAGTTAGTGGTGATGGAGACTATATCCCTTTAATAGACTATATTCAAAATACAACTGGGTCTCTAATAGAAGTAATGGGTTTTAGAAAAACCACTTCTTCACGCCTAATTGATCAATCTGACGATTTTACTAATTTAGGTGATGATAAAAAATTTCTGCAATAATAAATTGTATAAAAAGAATTAAAAATCAAAGAATTAAAAATCAAAGAATTAAAAATCAAAGAATTAAAAATTAAAAAATTAAATTTTTTGTTCTATAAATAATAATAAATTAATTAAAGCTTGGTCTTTAAATAAATAGTGCTATAAGCCAAAAGGAGCTTATGGTCCTGTAATTTAATGATCAGGCTAAAAAACTTATGTTTGAAGAAAAAAGTTTTAGTAAAGAATGGCTTGGTCGCCAACTAACTATTATAACAGGTCGTCTAGCTCAACAGGCTGACGCCGCTGTGCGAGTTCAATATGGAGAAACTGTAGTTATGGCTACGGTTGTTCAAGCTGAAGAAGAACGTCCTAATGCTAGTTATTTTCCTTTAATGGTTGACTTTGAAGAACGTTTATACGCCGCAGGAATGATAAAGGGCTCTCGTTGGGTAAAACGTGAAGGTCGCCCTACTGATGAATCTGTTTTAACTGGAAGAATGATAGATAGATCTATTAGACCCTTATTTAATGATGAAGAAAGAAAAGATATTCAGGTTATTATAACCGTATTATCAGTGGATCATGAAAATGATCATGACATTATCTCTCTCATCGCTGCCTCCGCTGCCTTATCTGTTTCTGGTGTAAACTGGAAAGGTCCAATTGGGGGAATAAGAATAGGTAGAGTTGAAAATGATTTAGTTTTTAATCCTACTTATGAACAAAGAGCGAAAAGTGATCTTGATTTAATTGTTGTGGGCACTGAAAAAAAAGTAATCATGATTGAAGCTGCTTGTGAAGAAGTTAAAGAATCTGACATAGAAAAGGCAATTCTTATTGGACAAAAAGAGCTTCAAGGCTCTATAGAACTTATTAGAGAATTTCAAAAAGCTGTACCTGCTCCAAAAAAATCTTTAAAAGAAAAACTAGAAACTACTGATGAAAAAAATGCTCAAGAAAAAAAAGATAATAATCTTAACCTAGCTAAAAAGTGGTTAGAAGAAAATATTTCTAAAATGTTGTTTGATAAAGCCTATCATAGTAAAACTGAAAGGAAAGCTGTGGTTAAAGCCATTAAAAATAGTTTAGATAAATACTTATTCTCACAAGACTTAGAAGCTTCAGAAAGAAAATTAGCCATAAATAAAAGTGCGGATAATATGATAGAAGCTGAGGTAAGTAGGTCTATTATAGAAGAAGATAAAAGAGTTGATGGTAGAAGTTTAGATGAGATTAGAGATTTAGTGGCTGACATTAATTTACTACAAAGAAACCATGGTTCAAGTCTATTTTCTAGAGGAGAAACTCAGGTTATGTCTATTGTAACTCTAGGAGCTCCTGGTTTAGAACAATCCTTAGAAGGTATAGAAGGTGCTTCCACTAAAAGATATATGCACCACTACAACTTCCCTCCATATAGCGTAGGTGAAGCTAAGCCTCTAAGAGGAACTGGTCGTAGAGAAGTTGGACACGGCGCTTTAGCTGAAAAAGCTCTTATGCCCGTACTTCCACAAAAAGAAGATTTTCCCTATACTATTAGAGTTGTAAGTGAAACATTGGGTTCAAACGGTTCATCATCTATGGCTTCAGCCTGTGCTTCATCTTTAGCTTTAATGGATGCAGGTGTCCCAATTAAATCGGCTGTAGCAGGCATTGCTATGGGACTTGCGTCTAATGAAGATATGAGTAAATGGAAAGTTTTAACCGATATTCAAGATTTAGAAGACGGAAAAGGTGGTATGGACTTTAAAATTACCGGTACTAAAAACGGTCTTACCGCTATACAGCTTGATACTAAAACTGACGGCTTAAATGAAGAGATAATTAAAGAGACTCTAATTAAAGGAAGACAAGCCTTGGATAATGTTCTAAAAGTATTAAATAAAGCTATAAATGAACCCAAGAAAGAACTTTCTCCTTACGCCCCTAGAATTATCACTTTAAACATAAATCCTGAAAAAATTGGTATGGTTATTGGCCCTGGAGGCAAGGTTATTAATAAGATTATTGAAATAACTGAAGTAAGTATTGATATAGAAGATGATGGGCTGGTAATTATATGCGGAACCGATAAAGAAAAATGTTTACAAGCTGAAAAAATGGTAAAAGATATTGTCCACGAATTTGAAGCAGGAGAAATTATTAATGGCGAAGTTGTAAAAATTGCTGATTTTGGAGCTTTTGTAAAATTAAATAATAATCAAGATGGTTTAGTACATGTTAGTGAAATGGCACCCTATAGAGTAAATAAACCTGATAGTCTGTTAAAACTTGGCGATAAAGTTCAAGTAAAAATTAAAGAACTTGATGATCAAGGTAGAGTTAAGCTAACAATGAAAGAGCTAAGCGATAACGAAAAATATTGGGAAGGAGAACCAGGTAAAATGATTTCAGATGGTCGAAATGATAGATTTAACAATCAAAGAAACGATAGACCTCAAAATAACAGAAGATAAACGATAGCTATTGACTTTAACTAGCTTCTAAGTTAGTATTTAGTTATTAATATTATAAAAAAAGAAAAATTTCATTAAGATAAATTTTGAAAATATTCTAAAATAATTAAAGAAACAAAGATGTTAACTATTAGATTATCAAGAGTAGGAAAGAAAAATAAGCCAACTTTCCGTTTAATAATTTCTGAAAAAGCCCGAGATCCTTATGGACGAGCTTTAGAAATTTTAGGCTCATACAACCCTCACACTAAAGATTTACAAGCTAAAAAAGATCGCATTGTTTATTGGATAAGCAAAGGCGCTTCAATGTCTGCCAGTGTTAATAATCTTCTAATTAATAAGGAAGTTATTAAAGGAGACAAGGAAAAAAATAGTCGCTTAAAATCTAAAAAGAGATTGGCTAAGAAAAAAGTCCAAGCTGAGAAAAATAAAACTAGTTCAGAAGCAAGTAAGGAAGAAGATGTAAAATCTGAAAAAAAAGCACCAGAAGAAAAAAAAGAAGAGGAAATAAAGTCAGAAGAAAAAAAATAATATTGCTTATTGACAAAATCAAATAATTTGTTATAATTAAATTAAGAATAATACTTAAATGATCTTTTATATTGATGACTGAATTAAATAATTTTCATGCCTATCAATTTAGAAGATAAAGTAAACACTATGGAAGAGATTAAAGACAAAGATTTTCTAGAAATGATTGTCAAGCACATTGTTTCTACACCAGAGGCAGTGCAGGTCGAAAGAACCATTGACGAAATGGGTGTGTTATTAACACTAAAAGTCGACCCTTCAGACATGGGATATGTTATTGGCAAGAAAGGTCAAACTGCTCAAGCAATTAGAACTTTATTAAAAATTGTTGGAGCTAAAAACAATTCTCGTGTTAACTTAAAAATTTACGATCCTAATGCTGGTAATAGACCAGTTGCTCCTCAAAGCGAGGAAGTTGATCCTCGAAGCGAAGAAGTTGATACTTCTTCAGTAGATGATCTAAATATCTAAATTCGAGTTATACATAAAACAAAGAGCCGCAATTTATTTTGTGGCTTTTTGTTTTAAGTAGTAATAATATAAATATGAATTTTCATATAATAACAATATTTCCTGAAATTTTTAAATCATATTTTAAAGAAAGTATAATTAAAAAAGCCAGAGACAAAAAATTAATCAAAATTTACGTACATAATTTAAGAGAATGGACTAATGATAAACATAAAAGCGTAGATGATACCCCGTATGGCGGTGGCGCGGGTATGATTTTAAAGGTGGAGCCAATTTATCATGCATTAAAAGAATTAACCTCAAAGAAGATAACTAGAAAAATTATATTATTTTCCGCGCAGGGTAATAATTGGAATCAGAAAAAAGCTTCATCTTATTCAAAAAAATATGAAGAGATTATTATGATCTGTGGTAGATATGAAGGCGTCGATGCAAGAATAGCTAATTTTATTGATGAAGAAATCTCTATTGGTTCTTATGTCCTAACAGGTGGCGAAATACCAGCCATGACTATAGTAGACTCCATTTCTCGCCTGTTACCAGGGGTACTGGGAAATAAGGACAGTTTACTTGAAGAATCATTTAATAATAGTTCATTACTAGAGTACCCTCAATATACTAAACCAGCTATTTTTGAACAATCAGGAAATGAATACAAGGTTCCAGAAATATTACTATCAGGTAATCATCAGGAAATAAAAAAATGGCGTCAAGTTGAAGCCAAAAAAAAATCTTCTCAAAAAATATAGATTATAACTATTCAATTTTCCAATTATTCTTACTCGTCTTAGCTAAACTACCATTCAGTGAAAATCCAGCTGCTTTCTTGTGTCCACCACCACCTAAAATAACTGCTAACTTAGATAAATCAATATCTTTGTTATAAGCAGTCGCCCTTAAACTACCTTTAATACAACCGGGCTTAGATTCTCGTAAAAATAAAATAGTTTTTATATCAGATAAATTACTTAAAAATCCAGATATTTCAGAAATAGCTTCATCTTCAAAAGTTTTATCATCAATGTAATTTTTTAAATCACTATAACTAAGCACAGCAATGGCTAAACTATAGTCTTTATTTATATATAAATTATCTAAAACCTTACCCCAGATTTTTATAGTACTAAAACTTTTTTTATTCATAATCTTATCCATTATTTTAGGAAATCTTGCTCCCTTTTTTAATAACTCTGAAGCTATTAAAATAGTTCTGTCGCGAGTTGATGAATAAAGAAAATTAGCCGTATCAGTTAATATACCAGAAAGAAGTAGAGTTGCTAAATCTTTATTTACAGTTATTTGGTTAATTTCTAAAAATTCATAAATTATTTCTGTAGTAGCAGCAGCCTCCGGGTCTCTAATCTCAACATCACTATAATCATCAATTTTGGGATGATGATCAAATTCAATAATTTTTCCCTTCCAGTTTAAATTTTTCGCTTCCCTAATTTCTTTAGCCAAACCCGTCCTTGCTAAAGATCCGCAATCTACAACTATTATTAAATCGAAGTCTTTAATATCAAAATTAAAATTACCTCTTATTTTTTCCTCGTGTGGTAAAAAGGAAAAAACATTATCTGCCTTATTGAGACAAATCGCTGTGTATTTTTTATTCCATAAAAGACTTAGCTCTATCATTGAGGCCGTTGAAGAAATAGCGTCACTATCTGGATTAACATGACCTATTATCAAAATATTTTGTGAAGATTGCATTAAAAAATAAGCTTTTCTAAAAAAGCTATTTAAATTATTTATCATACAATTAACATAACTAAAAACTATTTAATATCTCCTCTAAAGCATATACATCGTCTTTCTCTTCCACTGACCAAAATATTTTTGGAACTCTTTTTAAACGAGCTTTTCTGTGAATCTCCTTAGCTAAAAAGCTACTTTTTTTACGTAATTCCTTTAAAACAGTACCTGTAAATTTTTCCGGTAAAACAGATATTTTTATTCTCAATTCGCTAGCATTATTATCAGTTGTAAGTTTTGCAACACTAACCAAAGCTTCAGGAAATTGTACTTCCTGAGCTATAATTTGAGCTACTTCTTTTTGGAGTAATAAATTAATTTTATCTTGTCGTTTATCCATTATCTTGTACTTTTACCACCTCCTCTTTATATAAACTTAGAATATCACCAACCTCAACCACGGGCTTACCATTATAATACATACCACACTCTTCACCGATTTCTACCTTGGGAACATCTTGTTTGCCTGATTGTAATTGGGATATTTTTCCCTCAGCTTCAAATTTATCTTCTCTTAAAACTTCTACCTGACTATTTTCTTCAGCCTCACCTTCAATTACTTTTCCACCAATAATTTGACTTTTAGCCTCCGTTCTGAAAATTGCTAAAACTTTTATTTTACCAACTTCTCTTCTAATAATCTCATCTTCTATCAATTCTTTCATCTCTTCTTTAACATATTTTATTAAATCATAAATAATAGAAAAATTTTTTACTTTTACATTTTTTTCTCTAATAAACTCCTCTACTTCGGAGTTAGTTTTAACATTAAACCCTAATATAACTGCTCCTGAGTCTTCAGCTCTTTTTACATCTCCTTCGCTAATATTTCCCAAGCTTTTATTTAAAACCTTTACCTTAACTTTCTCAGTATTTTCCTTAAGTAAAGACTCTTCGATAGCTTCAGCTGAACCTAAAACATCACTTTTTATAATAACATTTAAAAACTTTGCTTTATCATCTATATTTTCTTGACTTTGTCCCAATTGCTGTGACGAATTTATAAATTTTATCTTATTAACCCTAGCTCTCACACCTTCACCAACTTCTAACATATCCCCAACTTTAGGTAAAACTTTTAAACCCAAAACTTTAACTGGTACTGAAGGCCCTGCTGATTTAAGAAGTTCACCGCGATAATCAAATAAAGCCTTAACCTTACCATAGATAATATTATTGAAGACTAACTGGTTACCTAGGTATAAAGTGCCATTTTGTACTAATATAGTTGCCTCTGGTCCAGATGATCTATCAATATGAGATTCAATAATAGTTCCAGCAGCCTTTGAGTTAGGATTAGCTTTTAAGATAGAAACTTCAGTATCTGAGATTAAAATTAACATATCTAAAAGTTTATCTAAACCTTGTTTTTCTTTCGCGGATATGGGCACGCAAATAGTTTTTCCACCCCATTCTTCTGGAACTAAATTTAATTTAGATGATAGCTCTTGCATAGTCTTAGCCACATCAGCTTCTGGCTTATCAATCTTATTAATAGCTACAATAAATGGAATTTTGGCCGCTTCAATAATCTTATAAGCTTCTACGGTTTGCGGTTTCACTCCATCGTCAGCAGCTACCACTAATATAGCTACATCAGCTACCTTAGCTCCTCGACTACGCATAGCCGTAAAAGCTTCATGCCCAGGTGTGTCTATAAAGGTTAAGGCTCTATCGTTTTTTTCTGCCTGATAAGCACCAATATGCTGGGTTATTCCTCCTGCTTCTCCATCGATAATATTTGTTTCTCTGATTGCATCTAAAAGCCTTGTTTTACCATGATCTACATGCCCCATAACCACAATTACAGGAGCTCTATCTTGAAGTTCATTTTCATCTTCAGCAGATATAAGATCAGAAAGCTTTCTTTCTTCCTTTTCTTCGTCTTCAGCAAATTCTTGCAAGGAAACCTCAAGACCTAAATCTTCTCCAATAATACTAGCTGTATCAAAGTCAATTTTTTCATTCATCGAAGCAAAAACACCATTAGACATTAATTTACTCAAAACTGTATTTATAGGTAAATCAGCTTTAGCGGCGAAGTCTCTTATGGTTATAAGCTTAGGAATAGAAATTTTCTTTATCTCTACAACACTGGGCTCAGTAATTTGTTTTTCCTTTTCTGCCCGCAATTGTTCTCGTTCCCATTGTTTTTTAAATTTTGGCCATGCTCTGATAATCTTTTGAGTAGTCCGATTATCCACTTTTATGGCTTTTTGACCTATGTTAAACCCCATCTTTGGTAAAAAGTCTTTAAGTTCCTGGGGAGTAATTTTTAAAATTCTTGCTAATTCTGTTAAATTCATAAAATAAAATATAAGGCCATATAGCCTAAATTAATTGATTTTCTTTAAGTTTAATTGATTTTTTAACATTTGTCAATTTTATATTTTTTTTATTTAGAATAAATTATATTTAATTAAAGAAGAAATTTTCTAAATATAAATTAAACTCTTTACAATTATAATTTAAGTTGCTAAAATATATATAGCT
>CAYMGT010000002.1:0-45591 GCA_964390115.1 uncultured Gammaproteobacteria bacterium | reverse complement strand
TGCTCGGGGACAGGGATTCGAACCCCGATACCTAGGACCAGAACCTAGTGTCCTACCATTAGACGATCCCCGAAAATAGATTATTATCTCTAATTATATATATTGTCAAATTAATCATGCTTAGGTTTCATAAGTGGAAATATTTGACATTCTCTTGCCGGCTTATTCATTAAAAATGAAAACAATCTTTCACTAACACCAAAGCCACAAGTTGGTGGCATGCCATACTCTAAAGCCTCTACAAAGTCTTTGTCATGCATTTGAGCTTCTTTGTCCCCCGCTTCTCTTAAGTTCTGTTGCTCTTTAAATCTAACTTCTTGTTCAATTGGATTATTAAGCTCACTATAACCATTACCGAGCTCTGAACCAGCAATAATAGGTTGGAATCTTTGGGCTAATTCTAAGTTATCGCTATCTCTTTTAGCTAAAGGAGAAACTGTAACAGGAACACCTACTAAAAAACCAGGGCCAGTTATTTGTTTACGACAATACTTCCATAAATTATCAATTGCTCTAGTTATATTAAATCCTTTCTCATCATATTTAACTCCTAAGTCATTAAGTTTATCTTTAATTTCTCTCTCATTAGTATCTAAAACATCAATACCTGTCTTTTCTTTAACTACTTCTCTATAGTCATATCTTTCCCATTTTTTTCCTAAATCTACATCAAAATCCTTTATCTTAAATTTTAAAGTTCCAAAAGTCTCTTTTGCTACGTATTTGATCATTTCCTCAACTAAATTCATACCAACTTGATAGTCAGCATAAGCTAAATAAAACTCCATTTGAGTATAGTCTTGTAAGTGTTCAGCGTCCATACCCTCATTTCTAAATTGTCTACCTAATTCAAAAGTTTTTTCAAAACCTGCTACCATTAATTTCTTTTGCCATAATTCTCCCATAGAAATTCTTAAATAAACATCTAAATTTAAAGCATTATGATGGGTAATAAAGCCCTCAGCGTCAGCTCCCCCAGGAGTTGCTTCCAAGACAGGTGTTTCTACCTCAAGAAATCCTTTGTTAATCATGAAACTACGCATAGACTGCCAAAACTTACTACGTTTTATAATCATTTCCTTAACTTCCTTATTCATTAGAATGTCTAGATATCTCTTTCTCAGTCTTTCTTCCTCATCTTTTAGACCATACCAAGAATCTGGAATGGGTCGTAAAGTTTTACTTAAAATTCTCCAGTTTTTTACTAACAAACTATTTTGTCCTTTATGGGTTACAAAAGCTTGACCCTGACATTCTAGAAAATCTCCAATATCAATATTTTTAACAAAAATTTTAAATAAGTTTTCATCTTCTAGCTCTTTCTTTGAAATAACCATTTGTAATTTACCAGAAGTATCTTCTAAGTCAAAAAAACCCAGGTTACCGTGTATACGTAAAGATCTTATTCTCCCAACTAAAGTTACTATTTTTTTATTTTCCTTTAATTTAGAAAAATTATTTAAAAAATCACTAAGCAAAAAATCCCTATTAGTTTTAGCTGGATAGGCATTAATATTTAGAGCTTCTAAGTTTTCTAATTTTTTTAATCTATCTTGTCTCTCACTGGAATTTAAATTATTTTCCATTTGATTTAATACTTAAAATTTTATATTTCACCTCACCTTTTGGAGTTTTCACTGCTACATCATCACCACTTTTCTTTCCTAAGAAAGCAATTCCCAGTGGTGATTCGTTAGAAATTTTTCCCTCTAAAGGATCCGCTTCATTAAAACTAACTATGTTAAAAATTCTTTCCTTATTGCCTGTTTTCACTGTAACTACAGAACCCATAGAAACCTCCTTAGATGAGCCACAGCTCTCTACTACTGTAACATTTTTTAAAATATTAGAAACCTCTATTATTCTTGAGTCATTTAAAATTTGAGCGTCTTTAGCTTCACTGTACTCAGCGTTCTCACTTAAATCACCTAATTCTTTAGCTTTCTCAATTCTATCGGCTATCTCTCGACGTTTAATATTAGTTAAATGATCTAACTCTTTTTTAAGCTTGTTATAGCCTTCTTGAGTGATAAGTTGTTCCGACATAATGGTAAATATTTTAGTTTTTAATTGACTAAAACTATAGCTTATATTTTTAAAACTGTAAATAGTTAAAGCTTAATTTAAATTATAATATTCCACGGGAGCAAAATTATCTGTCAAAATACCCCTCCCCTCAATCATTAAATTATAGTAAATATTATCAGACCATTTTTTATCTAAACTAGCAAAACTTCCCCTGTTTAATGATTTGTCATTACTGCAAACTAAAACTATATTTTGCACCTTGTCAAAGCTATCTCTATCTTCCGTATAGAAAACAATAATATTTGAAAATAATTTTTCTAGAGTATTAAATTCTTTAACAAAAAAAGTGGATTTTTCTCCCTGTAGCGCAGATATAATATTTATAACCGCCATGCCATCTGGTTTTAGAGAATCTTTTAAACTTTTTAAAGCTTCTATGGTAGTTAAATGAAAAGGAGGGCTGTAGTAGGAAGAGAAAGCGTCTCCGTAAATAATATCATACTTTTTTTTATTCTTAGCTAAAAATATTCTAGCATCTTGGTGAATAATCTCTAAATTATCCCTATAGGGGTCAAGATCAAAATATTTCTCCGCTAACTTAGTCATCTTTGGATCAATTTCCACTACAGTCATTTTTGATTCAGGATATTTATTTAAAAAATATTGTGGGTAAGTATAAGCAGCACCTCCTAACATTAAAGCCTCACTTTTTTTATCTTTTAATTGAAAAGCTAAGTCATAAAGCTGTATATAGTCAAAAACTAAATCATCTTTATTTAAATACTTTGCTGAATGAGAGACTCCATCCTTTAAAAGAACTTTAACCTTTTCCCCGGAATAATAAGTGTCAAATATCCACATACGGCTATACTGACTATCAACATCTACAAAATTATCCCAATCTTTAACTTGAAGATAAGAAAAATTCCAAATAAGTGAAGTGGCTATTAAAGCTAAGCCAATTATCTTTAAGGCTAAATATGATTTAAAACTAACCAGAAACGATAATATAATTAAAAGTAAGGTTAAATAAATTAGCATCTCATTAGTGCCGAGTGCTGGGATAAGGAAAAATCCAGCACTAAAGGTGCCTAAAATACTACCCAAAGTCGACAAGGCGTAAAGATTACCAGCTGTAGAGCCCGACTTACTTAAATCATTAAGCTCTAGTTTTAAAGCATAAGGTGAAATCATGCCTAGAAGAAAACTAGCTGGAGAAAATAGAATAATAGATACAAGTAGGGTTTGTGTACGATAATCAGAAAAAATAGTTGAACTAAATGTTAAAAAAATATCCTTTATTAGATAGCTAAATATTACTGCTCCCGCAGACAACAAAACAATGAAGGATAGTTGAGACATTGTTGCTTTTTTGTCAGCTAATTTACCTCCTATATAATATCCCAAACTTAAACTAGCTAAAATAATTCCAATTAAACTTGTCCAAACAAAACTAGAGTTACCCAGATAAGGGGCCACTACTCTTGAACCAACTAATTCAAAAATCATCACCACCGCTCCACTTAAAAAAACTGTTAGCTTTAAAATTAAACTTCTTTTAATTCTTATCATAAATTATATTTTTAGATCTAGCGATAATAATGCTAGAAATAATTAAAAAACCAATACCTAGAGGGTGATTAAGATATGGCGTAAAAATATTTACCACAGCTAAAGCCACAAGAGATAATCCCAGGGCCTTCATGTAGGGCTGGTAAGCCTCAGTTTGGAAGCTGTCCCTTATTAATCTATATAGTAGATAAAGATAAACTAATAGACCTAGTAGACCGATTTTAAGCCAGATATCGAGCCAAGCCCATTCAAAAGCATAAGTGGTATATTTTCCACTAGGATTGTTTTCTAAAACTCTTGGATCTTGACTATTATATGTAATTTCCTGACCAAAGCCAAGGCCAAAAATAGGACTCTTAAAAATTTCTTGTTTAAGAGGGGAAAGAAGCGACCAACGAGATGAGATAGCTCCTGAATCTTCTTCTAAAGATGATCTTTCTTTAAAAATATCTTTAGCTGAAAAATTTCCGCTTTGACCTGAAATTGGTATTTTAACAATAAAAGCAATTATTATTAAAGCTAAAAATAGACTAAAAAAAAGAAAAAATAATCGTTTTAAGCTACTAACTATTCCCCATTTCTTTATATTAAGTAAAAAAAACAAAAATAAGAAAACACTTAAACCTGCCCACAAACTTCTAGAAAGAGACAAAATAATAATACTTAAATTTAAAACAAAAAATGTTAATAAATATATATTTTTCTTAAATTTAAAAACCTTCCAATTAAAAGACTTTATATTATTAATTGCAAAGAAAGATAATATAAGAGCGATTAAAGAATATATATGTGATTGAAAAAATATTCTATAAAAATTGGACTGTAAGGCTGTAATCTCACCTAAATAATTCTGTCGGGTCCAAGGATAAAGTAACTTCATTAAGGGTATAAAATCATGGGAAAAAATAAACAAAAAAAACAAACTTTTAAAAACTAAATAAAGCGAAGCAATGATAAATATATTTAAAGTATCATAAATAATTTTTTCGCCTGGATTTTTTTTAAAAATATAGACAAGAGGAAATAACCAAAGTAAAAATAACCAAGCATTGAAATCACTAAATACAATAGATAAACTATGATCTGATAATACTCCTATTACCAAGCCCAGTGAAACTAAAAACATTAGAAGTACAAAGATTGATAAATATCTAAATTTATAAAAAAGTTTATTTTTTAAACTTATTTTTACATCCTTATCAGCTGTCAATTTTTTAAGCGATAAGCTACTAAATAATTTAAAAAGAAAAAAAGCCAACATTAATGACCATAGAGCTATACGAATTGAAAGATTAAAAGAAAATATTTCAATAGAAAAAAGATGACCTTGAGAGCCTATAACTAGCTCTATTAAAGAAATAAAAAAAAGATATTTCAAGTTTTTATATGCCAAATAAACAGCTCCTAGAAATACTACTGAAAAAATATATAAATTTAAACTTGGGTAAAGGTAAGCTAAAAAAGATGCTAGCTCAACAAAAAAAATAATAATTAAAATAATTCCAGTTTTTTTACTTAAAAAATTTTTTATTAACTCCGTCATTTTAATTTATTACAATGAATGTTTAACTTTAATTATTTCTTTAGCTGCCTTATAGTCCTTAACTGCTTTTAAAAAAGGTAAGTATTTATAGGCAAAACTTGGCAACCAATAACTTATCGTACCCCCTGGTTTAACCTTAAAGAATACTTTATCTATCCAAAATCCCTGTTTTCCCTGCTCTAACATTGTTAAAAATAAATCCCAATCTTGAAATTTTTTTATCTTTTCATCCCAGCCAACTTTAGGAAAGTCTGAACGTTTAATTAAACTCATGGTATGTATATAGGGTTCTTTTTTTAGCTTACTTTCACTAAACTCACCAACTTTGAATAATTTTCTACCCCACTTAAAAGAAGAATACACATAACTAATCTCTGGCTCATTCTCTAAGGTCTCTAGCATTATTTCTAAGGCCTTGGGTTTTATAACCGCATCGGCATCACAGAAAAAAATATAATCTCCAGAACTTTTACTAAACCCTTTGTTTCTAGCTGTAGGAGCTCCCAGATTTTTATGATTATTAAAAAAATAAAAACTTAAATTACTTTCTTGTTTAATGATAAAATTTTGAAATATTGTTTCCACTCCATCGCTTGAACCGTCATTTACTATTATTACTTCTAGATCTTGATAACTTTGTGAGATAATACTTTTTAAAGTCTCAAGTAACTCTTTAGCTTGATTATAGACAGGGATAATAACTGAAATCATAAATTATATTAATTATTAATTTTTTTCTTCTAAGTAATTACAAAATATTTTAGCTTGATTTTGCCAATTAAAACTTTTTATTGCTCTCTCTCTTCCCCGTTGACCTAATTTTCTTCTAAGTAAAGTACTACTTTCTAATCTTATAATCGCCCTAGCTATATCCTCAATATTTTCAGGGTCAACCATTAGACCATTAACTCCGTCTTCTACTGCATCTTTAACACCTCCAGACTTACCGGCTATTACAGGTTTTTCTAATATATTAGCCTCTAAATAAACAATACCAAAACCTTCAAAATCTCCCTTTATTTCTCTAGCAGGCATTATAAATATATCACATAAATTAAGCCATAGCCACTTTAATTTTGTGTCTAGTTCACCTAAAAAAATTACTCTAACTTTACTTTTTTTAACTAGTGCTTTAAGCTCTTCTTTGTATTCTCCCGTGCCTGCTATAACGTAAACTAAATTATTAAATTGTTTTTGCTCCGCTTGTAAAGCTCTTAAAACATTATCAAAACCCTTTCTCTCAACCAATCTACCTAAGCTAAACAAGACTGTTTTATTAGTTAAACTATGCTTATCTCTAAGCTTATTAATTTCAAAATCTTCAAAATTATATTTTTCAGGCTCTAAAATATCAATTGCGGGATTAACTACTTTTATCCTATGAGTAAATTTTTCACCTAAAAAATCTTTTACTAAATTAGCCGTATAAGTATTTCCACAAATAATCTTATCCGCTTGTTGTAAAACTTTTTTACTAATATATTTTTTTCTTTTTCTAAGTATAGCTAATTTAAAGTCCATTCCGTGGATAACTACAGCATATGGCTTTTTTAAAAAAAACTTCAACAAGTAACAAATAGTGCCTATTGGTAAAATTTGTCCAGCAATTAAATAATCAAATTTTTTCTTTTTTACTAATTTAAAAACAGTTTTAATTCCCACTAACCAAGCTAAAATGCTCCTATCTGAGATTATAGAATTTTTACTATTATCTAAAACTTCTATACTTTCTTCCTTTGGCCAATGTTTTATTAATTGACTATAATAGGTGGCTACACCACCTAAACTTGGTAAATAATCACTGGTGATAAGTAAAGTTTTCATGTGTATACAATTATGACTTAAATGATTTTTTTTTACTAAATGACCTATAAATACTAGAGATATCTTCTCTTTTAAAAGCTTTGAGTATATATAACATAAAAAAATAAATAGAAGCTGATAAAATAATTAGCAATATTACAGGAATTGAAGTTTCCAGTGTTTTTATTACCACACCCATTAAAACAGCCGAAAAGAGAGATTTAAAAAAAACTTTTATATTATCTCTCCCTCTGTAGTCAATAGTTTTCTTAACAAAATACATGCCTAGAATAAACATAAGGAAATTAGTGGCCACTACTGTTATACTAGCCCCAATTACTCCAAATTTTGGGATAAGTAAAAGATTTAAAGCAACTGAAAAAATTGTAACAATCAACATATTTCTGGTATTTTTTTTCTGTTTGTCACAAGCATTTAAAAGTGAACCGATAGGATAATTTAGAAAAATAAAAAATAGAGAAACTATAATAATTTGTAAAGGCAAAGTAGCGGAGAAATAAGTTTCTTTAAATAAGGCTATTATAATATCAGCTAAAAATATAATACCAAAGATAATAGGCACTGAAACAATTATTAAATAGTTCATTGCCCTAGAAAAAGAAACTTTTAATTGTTTTTTATCCTCTAACCAGTAATAACTAAGAGCCGGGTAGAGTGAAGCGGTAAAAGCTAGTGGTAAAAATTGTAAAGCAAAAATTATTTTAAAAGGTATTTGATAAATACCCACCGCCGCTTCTCCAGAAAATAAAGAAAGTAAAATAGAGTCGAGGTAGGTATAAACTCTTTGAAAAATAGCATACAGAGCGAAAGGACTGGCTAATAGAAGTAGAGACTTCAAGAAAGCTTTATCATAAAAAAGTCTTATATTAATTTTTATTTTAAACTTTAATATTAGTCCTGAATAAACAAAATTAAAAATACTTGCTAAAGCTAAAGCCCCTATAATATAACGTAAATCTAAACCCAAGAAAAGTGCCGCTAAACCAAAAATTAAAACAATTACTTGAAAAATTATAGAAGATAAACTCTCGTAAAATAAATTATGAAAGCCTCGACTAACTCCAAAAAAAGTCATTGTAAAAGAGTCCAAGATCATGCATATAGATGAAATATAAACTAATTGGCTTGTAAGCTTATCATAACCTAATATATATACAGTTATTATGGTGGCTAGTAAAGCTAAGGCTGAGAGAGGAATTTTTATACTTAAAACTGAGCCCAGTATTTTGCTAGCTCTACTAGGAGTTTTAGCTACTTCTCTAGTTAAAACATTAACTAGCCCAAGATCAATAAAGATTGCAAAAATTGTTGTAAGGGAAATTGCTAAATAATACTTACCTAAATTCTCCGGATCTAAGTTTCTTGCTAAAATAGTAAAATAACTAAAAGAAATAAACTTCTGAACAACTAAGGCTAGAGTTAAATATGATGTATTTTTGGCAATATTTTTTATTTTAGTCATATATGAAAATATTATAGCAATAAAAAACCAGTCTTTAAAGAATAGACTGGTTAAATGTATCAAATTATTTTTTTTTGTTGATACAATTCTTTTAATTTAGCGTGATTTATTCTTTTCATAAATAAAAGTAAAAAAATACTAAAAATTAATAATGCGATAAACAAAGCTATTTTTTCCAATAAAATTAAGGGGAAAAACAACGAAAAAATAAATCCCACCGATAAAAGCAAAGGAGTAGTAAAAATAATATCTCCTTTATAGTAAAGCACTATAGTAAAAACAGAAAAAAGTGGTACAAAAAACATCACTGCCAAATATACTAATTTAACTAATTGTAATTTTAAAGATTCATCTTTAAGGCCAAAGAAATTTATCCAAATATCATCATTTAAAATTAGCTGAAACAAGCTCATCTCAGTGCTATGGTTAAGCATGGAAATAAAATAGTCTAACAATAATAAGGCAAAAATAACAAAAAAATGTGAAAATACTACTGGAAATTTAAATTTTTTATTTCTTCTCCTTTTATTAGGCGCCTGACGGTAAGCCTGAGAAAAAATAAATAATACAAATAACAATACCAACAAAAAATAAGAAAATACTGACCAATTAAAGCTCCGATTAGAAGATAAATAGCTTTTCACTAAACTAATCATTTTATTCTCTTTATCGTACTCTAAAGACTCTTGTGAGCTTAAGTTTCTTTTAAACAAGCCCCAGTCACTAAAAATAGTGGTATTTTCTTCAGTAAGTAGATATGAACCCGTTTCATAAGCTTGAAGCAAATCGTTTTGCTCTAAAGAAAATAGTTTTTTTTCTGACATTCTATAGGAAAAAGTATCTAAGGAATCCCGAAGAAAAACATATTCCACAATCCTTTTACCCTTAACTACTTTCTCCGTAGTTTCAAATTTAGCCGGTGAAAAAACCACAATTTTACCTTCCATTAAAGTAAATATGTTACCTTCAAGCATATTCTCATTTTGATCGAGAAAGACGAAATAAGCATCACGCTCATTATCTAAAATGAAGGTAGCTAAAACATTAAGGCTAAAAATTGCAGCCAAAGACAACAATACAACTTTTTTCATTTTGTAGGTTTTTAATGAACAATTAATTTTATTAACAATTACATAAGTAAATCACATTAATAGGTTTAAGTAAAGTATTAATGCTTAAAAACAATCAAAAAATTGACAACTTGATAGTGACCGTATATAATAAATTTATTAATTCTATTGGTAATAGTTCTTTAGAAAAAATGACAAACTAGGTTTCATTTTAATAGGTAAATACTTTCTAGCGCGATGGAAAGTCCTCAATTACTTAAATTGTTTAAAGCTACGGCTTACATGCCTAGGGTTGTAGGATTCTTGAGGGAAAGTCCTGAGTAAAGTTAAGGTTGTGAAAAGAAGCCTCAAACTTGAAACTGCCCATGATTAGGGTAATCTGATGCTAAAGAATTTTTACTATTTGGTCTACCCGTCTCATTCATAATGAAGAGACGGGTTTTTTAATATTAATAACACTAAACTTAAATCTTTATCACAACTATCTAACTTGCCTCTGTTTTAGTTAAAATCTTTTACCATTAAAACTTTTTAAATATAAAAAAGCTAGTCATTATAAGACTAGCTAAAAAATTTAAATACTTTCCTACAATTTAAAAAAATATTCTGATTTACGAGTTAATTAAAACTTTTTAATCATCCGATTTCTAAGTTTTTTTGCTGGCCAATAACTAAAATAACTTATCCAAATAATTAACACAGCTATAATACAATTACCAAACCAAGTGAAATCAACTGAAACCGGATAAAAAAATATAAGCAATAATATTGATAATACTAGTTTTGGTAAAAAAAGAAATTTACCTTTATTTCTAAAAAGGTTAAACAAGTAAACTGAATAATTTAAACTTAAAAAGAATAAAGATAAACTAAAAAAAGAAATAATAACTTCTCCAAGAGGTCCTAAAGACAAGGAATTTTTCCAAAATACGAATAATTTTAAAACCCAGCTACTAAGATCAAGTGATTGAAATATAGTATGTTCAATTATCATTATTAACAATATAATAATAACAATCACAAAATTCCAAATAAACCAGAAGCCTTTTGGTAATTCATTAAACGCTGGCCCTAAGGATAAAAAAACAACGACAATACCCAATACTATCGACCAGATTAAAGCTGAAATAAAGCTAAAATTTATAGTTTTTAATGTTTTAGGTTCATCATTAAAGCTCATTTCATGTTTTTTATCATCATACTTTAGCATTTTAACTACCTTTAACTTCTCTACTGAGAAACCATGATTATAATAATTAATTATATCAACACTCCGTGTTAAAATACTTTCTCCAAAATTATATGCTTCTACAACATAATAAGGATTAACCTCAACAAATTTTTCCTTATTTATACAGGTAAAATAATCAATAGAATCAGAAACGTATTTATTATTTACAACAAAGCTATTTTTAGACCAAGATTCTACTTGTTCTAAAGTGGGATCAGATAAAATAATAAATTTAGATGAATCTTCAGATAAAACAATCTCTGTAAATTGATTGATACTTAAATGCTGAGCAAAGATTTCAGATGATTTGAAAAAATTACTAATTAAAATCAAACAAAAAATTAACAATATAAGCGCTGTTTTTTTCATGATATTTATATTTTATTGTAAAATAACTAAAAATAATTATATAATAATATAAATAAAAATGGTTTTTGTCAAACAAGAAAACTTTAATTTTTTTATAAGCATTTACTCTTGCATTATTTCAAATCTTTTGATATAGTTAATTTAAATGCGAGAATATTTTCGCCTTTTTATTTTTAATAAAAAATATGAAAAAAGATATTCACCCAAAATACCATAAAGAAGCTAAAGTAAGCTGTGCCTGTGGTAATACTTTCAACACTGGCTCCACAAAAGCCGAAATTAAAATTGAACTTTGTTCAAAGTGTCATCCTTTTTATACTGGCAAACAAAAACTTGTCGATACTGCTAAGAGAGTTGAGAAATTTAAAGCTAAAATGGATAATAAAGAGAGTATTTCTGAAGCAAGACAAGGAAAGAAGGTAAAAAGAGCTAAAAGAGCAGCTAAAAAATCTGAAGAAAAAAAATAGCAAAACAGTGATAAGGCTATAAATATTGTTTTATATAATTCAATAATTATAGCCCCCCAGATCACTGTTTTTTGTAAGAAAAAAGCCGCCAATGTTTATATTGACGACTTATTACCAAAAATTAAAAACCAAAAAACAAATATGATATCTCTATATTAATTCAGATTGATATATAAGTCAATATGTATAAAGAATTAAAAGAAAAATTTAAAGATTTAGAAAATAAATTATCTGACCCTGATATAGTTAAGAATCAAAATAATTTTAAAAAAATTTCTAAAGAACACTCTCAAATTAAAGAAGTATATGAGTTAGTTTTAGAATTGGAAAAAATTAAATTAGTAATAGATGAAAATAAACAAATTATTGCTAATGATGAATCTGGAGAACTAAGTATTATGGCTCAAGAGGAAATTACTGAACTAGAACCTAAAATAAATAACTTAGTAAAGGCTATTTCCCTTGAACTTAGCCCAGATAATCCTAACGATAAAAAAGATGCTATTGTTGAGATTAGGGCAGGAACAGGTGGTGACGAATCAGCCCTATTTGCAGCTGACCTTTTTAGAATGTATAGCCGTTTTTGCGAAAGAAAAGCTTGGAAAATACAAATAATTAGCACTAATGCAATTGGTTTAGGTGGTTACAAGGAAATAATATTTTCTGTCTCAGGTAGAAAAGTTTATGGTGATTTTAAATATGAAGCAGGTACGCATCGCGTGCAGAGAATTCCAGAAACTGAAAAACAAGGACGTATTCATACATCAACCGCTACTGTAGCTGTTTTACCTGAGGCAGAAGAAGTAGATTTAGAAATAAAGGCCTCTGACGTTAGAATCGATACTTTTTGTTCTTCTGGTCCTGGAGGTCAAAGTGTAAATACTACTTACTCAGCAATTAGAGTAACTCATTTACCCACTAACACGGTAGTTAGTTGTCAAGATGAAAAATCTCAACATCAAAATAAGGAAAAAGCTCTGCAAGTACTACGCTCTCGTTTGTTAGCTAAGGCTGAAGAAGAAAAAAGAGCTAAAGACTCCAGTGCCCGAAAAGAACAAGTAGGTACGGGTGATAGAAGTGATAAGGTTAGAACCTACAACTTTCCTCAAGACAGAGTAACTGATCACCGTATAAAGAAATCTTGGCATAATATAGTTAAAATAATGGAAGGAGAATTAGAAGAAATTATTGAATCTTTAAAACAGACTCAAAGAGAATTAAATGAAAAAAATGAAACTTTTAAATCTTAAAGAAAAGCTTGACTATAAATTTAAAAAATCAAATTTTTTATACCCCGCATCTGAAAGTGAACACTTAATTAAGTCTGCTTTAAATCTTAGTTTAAACCAAATAATTACCAGTCCCCAACAAAAAGTTGGTTTTTTTAAAATATTAAAAATTAATTATTGGCTCAAACAAAGATTAAAAGGTGTTCCGCTCGCCTACCTTAAAAAAGAGCAAACTTTCTATAATTTAAATTTTTATGTAAATAAGAATGTCTTAGTTCCCCGTCCTGAATCTGAATTATATATAGACCTACTTAAAAATCGTAAATTCAATAACTCAGCAATTATTGATATAGGCACTGGTTCAGGTTGCTTAATAGTTAGTTTAATTAAAAACGCTCCAGATTATTTAAAAAATAATAATATTTTACTAGCCAGCGATATCTCTATAAAAGCTTTAAAGATTGCCAAAAAAAATGCTAAAACTTTTAAAGTAGATAAGAATATTATTTTTAAAAAAGCTGACTTATTAAACTCTTTACTTGCAAATTTCCCAGAAATACTTAAAAAAGAAAAAATTTTAATTCTCGCTAATTTACCTTATGTAGAAAAAAATATTTGGCAAGAATCAGATAGTATAAAAAAAGAACCTAAAAAGGCTCTACTTGCTTCTGGCAGTGGTCTTTACTACTATAAGAAACTTTTACAACAAATAAACACAAATCTTAAAAATAAAAATATAGAACTAATTATGGAAATTAATCCTACACAAAAAATTCCATTATTAGATTATATTAAACAAATACTACCAAACTCACAAACTAATACTATCAAAGACTTAAACCAAAAAGATCGTCTAATAATTGTTAAAAACTATAATTAATACCTTCATTAACTATTTCTATCCAAAAATTACCTGGTAAAAATTCTATCTCTTTATTTTTAATATAATATCTTTCCCTATCATCATTACTAGTCTTTTTCCATTGTGCCTTATTACAACTTCCTAAAGAACAAATAACGGCTTCACCCTCTCCTTGAGTTTGTATTTTAAGTCTTAATTTTTCATCTATAACCTCAGAATTTAGCTCAGAAATAATTATAGTTTTAGCAGTAATTAGATTACCCTCAGCGTCTCTATGATCTTCTCCCCCTAAGATGCGAGTATAATTTTTATCCTCTTCATTATACAACCAAGAAACTTCGTGTCTATCAGCTATATATTCAATTTTAATGGTAGAGGAGGTTGTTTTATCTTTAGTTTCCTTGTCATCATAATTAAAAAGCCACGGCTCTATTTTTACATCTGTTAGACTTTTCTCATCTAAGTATTTATTTAACTTTTGTGAACTTGTTATGACATTATGAGGAGCGGGTCTAGCGTCATCTCGCCAAAAATAATCTTCATTATAAAACTCATTTAAATCTACAATATCTCGAGTAATGATATTTACCAAAGCTTCAGGACTACCCCCACAATGAACAAAAACTGCTTTTAAAGGCTGAAGAAAATCTATAAAATAAGGCCTAGCGCTACGCACAGGTCCAATAGCTTTAATATCTTGATCTGATGAAAAAAAAGCTAAATATCTAGTTATTCCTCCTTCAACTGGAATTTCATAAACTAATTTAGCCTCAGACAAACCTAAAGCAGGACGAGCATCTAAGTGATTGTCAATTATGACAGCTAAAGGATAAGCAGGTTCTATATCTCTAATTTCACCATTTAGAGGGTCTGGCTGACAATTAGAGCAGATATCTTCTTCTTGCTTATCTAATATCTTATCTATATTTAAACTAGCCTCCAAATTAATAGACTCATCCTTAGCGCCTAAATTAAGACTCCAGATAACTAGAGAAAATAAAATAATTATGGCTATTATAATAAGTAATGGCCCGATAATCGCTGGAAAAGATAAAAAATTACTTACCTTATTTTTTTTAGCTCTCTTAAAAATTGATAACTTTAAAAATTTAATAATTTTTATATTATTTATATTATTTTTTCTCTTCTGCTTTTTCTTCAGTCTTCTCAGCTGTTTTATCTTTCTTGGGCTCTTCTTCAGATACAGCACTTTCCTCAGTACTTGGTTCTGGTTCAGCTTCTTGTTTAGGTTCAATAGCACTAACTATAACCTCATCTTCTTCATTGAATATTTCCATACCCTCAGGTATTTTAAGGTCTCGTATGTGTATTGCTTCACCAAAGTCTTTCAAATTATCTAAACTAACCTCAATATAATCAACTAAATCTCCAGGTAGACACTCTACATCTACAAAATCTAAATTTTTCATAACTAAAGCACCTTTTTCTTTTTCGGCTATTGATGAACCAATAAACTCTAAAGGTATTTCCGTAGTAATTTTCTTTTTCATATCGACTTGATACAAATCAACATGTAAAATTTTATCTTTAGTGACATGAAATTGAACTTCTTTAACTAAAGCTTTAACCATTTCTTGATCTTCAACAGTTAAATCTATTAGACTAGATTCACCTACTTTATCATAAACTTTTTCAAATTCAACTTTAGCTAAAAACAAAAGTTGACTTTCAGTACTTGGCCCATAAATAACCGCAGGAATTAAATCTTTTTCTCTTTTTTGATCTTTTTTTCTGATATTAGCTTTTAATTTCATATTTTTTCTTTTAATAATTTCAATAAACAATTTTAGTCTGTTTATCAATATTTAATTTTAGATTGAATAATTATATTTTGTAATAAGCCTAGTAATATAAAGCTGGAGATGATAGCACTACCCCCATAACTTACAAAAGGCAAAGATATTCCTACGACTGGGAATATACCTATGTTCATACCAATATTAATAAACATTTGAATAAAAATCAAGCCCAAGGAGCCCAAAACAAAATAAATCGCAAAATCATCCTTTAATTTTCTAACTCGCAATAGTAATCTAGAAAGAAATACTAAGAAGAAAAATAGTAGCAGTGAAACTCCAAGAAAGCCAAGTTCTTCGGATATGACAGCGAATATAAAATCATTTTGTGCCTCTGGTAAAAATTTTAATTGAGACTGAGAACCAAAACCAACTCCTCTACCAGTTAAACCACCTGAGCCAACGGCAATAATGGCTTGAGAAACATTATAACCTTCCTCTAAGGAGCTTTGATTTAAATTTAAAAATGTTAAAATTCTTTGTTTTTGATAGGGTTGAAAGAATACTAACCATAGACTACTAAAAACTACTACACCTAATAGAATAATTGATATTATATATTTCCTATTAAACCCAGAAAAAAATAATAAGAAAAACCAAATTGATAATAATATGAAAGCTGAGCCAAAATCTGGTTGTAGTAAAATTAAAACAATTAGTCCAAAAGCTAATAAAATTGATAAAAGTAAATGTCTAAAACTTTTAACACGGGTGGAGAGACTGCTAAAAAAACCAGCCAAAACTAAAATTAAGATAACTTTAACTAATTCTACAGGCTGAATACCAAAGCCTAGTATGTTAAACCAGCCTGTAGTACCACGAAAAGTAGAACCAAAGAATAAAACTGCCATTAAAATTAGAACTGCGGCTAGATAAAAATATTTTCTTAAACTCTTCAAAAAGTAAATATCTATAAAACTAATTAAAAACATCAATATAATTCCCAAACTAACAAACAAGGCTTGTTTTTTAAAGTTAGCAAAACTAGACGCTCCTTGCCCTACAGCAATACTATAAATTTCTATTAAGCCAAAACAACACAGAAGAAAAGCTGATAAAAATAAAATCCAATCAAATTTTTTAAAATGCGACTTAAGTTTTGAAAACATAATATTTAATAACTGATAAAAATATCTGGGTCAGTTATATTTAAACTAGGATCAATTTTAATCTCTGAAGCTTGAGAAATATTTCCCGACCATACTAAGCGAACAGTTTGAGTTTCTCCAGAATAAAACTTATTTAACAAATACTTATTAGCCCCCACTACTCTTGAACCATTTAATACAACAATGCTTAGTGGCACTTCCCAGTAATTATAGGCTGTATCATTACTTATTTGAAATTCTAAACTGTCTAAAGATATCTTATTAGAAAATTGGCTTTTATGCCCTGGCTTAAACATAACTTCTGTTAAAGGAAAATTTAAGTGCTCACTATAATATTTAGACCAGTCAGGATAAATATGTAAATTTATTCTTGACCATGATAAGTTCTTTATTATCAGCTCAGCTGATAAGCTAGCATTTAATTCTTGAGATAAAGCTAATAAATATTTTTTTTCTAGAGGAAAAATAAAAGCTTGATCGCAATAGATATCTTCATTAAACTGAGAAAAACAATAGTCAAACTTAGCATAGTAATTCTGATTGGGATTTTCTACTAAATTAACTATATCAAAATTATCATCCTTAGCTAATATTTCTGGTTTATAAAAAATAAGGTTTTGAGCAGAATTTTTATTCCTATATTCCTCAGGTAAAGATTGGAAATCACTAAGTTGTCTTAACATTTCCTCATCTTGAGACTTACCTTTTAAAAGATAATAACCGTAATGATAACCGGAATACATAAAAAATCCCGCTGAAGCTAGAATTAATACCACAATAATAGCTAAGATAAATTTTTTTCTGTTATCTATAAACCAAAGACTAAAATTTAAACTTTTATTTGATATGCCGTCTAAATCTTTATAAGCCTTTAAATCATCATTTTTATTTTTTCCCATAGAATGATATAATAATAATTACTTACATCATATCACATAATAAAAATTTTAAAAAATAAAATTATGAGTCTTAAATTAGTAAATATTCCTGCTTCAGTACCAAAAAGTAAAATTAAAGAATATAAAAAAAATTGGCAATTAGCCACAAAAGGCACAGGGCGATTAATGCTCTTTGCTGGTGATCAAAAAGTAGAACATTTAAATGATTATTTTGTAGGTAAAGATATTCATCCTGATGACAGTGCTCCTAGACATTTTTTTGAAATTGCCAGTCAAGCCAATATAGGGGTGTTTGCTTCTCAACTAGGCCTAATCTCAAGTTACGCCAAAGAATATCCTAAAATTCCTTATTTAATAAAGCTTAATTCTAGAACAAATTTACATAAAACTAACAACCCTATAAGTCTAGCTTGGCACTCAGTCTCTGAGGTAGTAGATTTAAAAGAAGCTAATGATTTAAATATAGTCGGTGTTGGTTATACTATTTATATTGGCTCTGATAACGAAGTAGCCATGCTAAGTGAAGCAGCTCAAATAATTCAACAAGCTCATCAGGCTGGTCTTTTAGCGATCATTTGGATGTATCCTAGAGGAACTACAGTTAAAAATGAAGATGATATACATTTAATTGCTGGTGGAGCAGGTGTGGCCACTTGTTTAGGAGCTGATTTTGTTAAAGTTAAATATCCTTACGATTCTAAAGATAAAGATGTAGCAGAAAACTTTCAAGAAGTTATCTCGGCCGCTGGTAAAACAGGAGTTTTATGCGTTGGAGGATCCGGTAAAGATCCAAAAAAATTACTTGAAACTATTGAGAAACAAATAAAAATTTCTAAAGCTAGAGGTGTAGCTATTGGTAGAAATATACACCAAAAATCCCTACCTGATGCTATACGACTAGCTAACGCTATATCAGCCATAGTCTTATATAACTTTAGCTTAAAAGATGCTATATCTATTTATAAAGGGGATAAAGAATTAGCCTGGAAATAAAAGAAATAAGAAAAAGTGTTTTTATATAAGATGCTTTTTTTTTAAATAAAAAAAAGGGACCTTAGCATGACGGTTAATGCTTGGTCCCATAAGATTTTATTTGCATATTACTAAGCTTATTGACCGGTTTGGTGCGAAAGATTAGCTATAGCTAGCCAGGTTGCCATTGGGCAGAAATAAGCGCACATTGTGCACGGTTGTATATCCAATTCGGCAGTTTGTCGGCTGGCGCGGGTCTTACTCGCAATACCTCTAATTGAAAAGGTGGCGATAAATATAAGGTTTCCCGAAAGGTGCCGACTATTCCTGGCTGAATGATTTGCGTTGGCGTAGAAATTGCTACACCATTGATATGGTTACTCCTAAAAGAAGTAAATTCAATGGAGGCAATTAAAGCCAAAATTATAATGTACATCATATTCAACCATTTTGTATTATTATAATATACTAAAATTATAATTATGTCAAGAGCATGACTGTGGATAACTTTTGTACTATATAAAATTAGCAATTTCCTCTTTTAATCTCTTAATAAAATCTTCCTTAGATAAAGATATTGTATCTTTCTCGCCCCTTACTCTTATAGCAAATTTTTCTGATTCTATCTCTTTGTCGCCTATAACTAAAATATATGGGTTCTTCTCTAGAGCAGATTTTCTAATCTTATTACCCACGGTCTCATCACTAATATCTATTTCAGATCTTATTCCCTCTCCTTTAAATTCACTATCTAAACTCTTTACAAAATCAATATGTTTTTCACCCACTGAGACTAACTTCACTTGTACGGGAGACAGCCAAAGAGGAAAGCGTCCTGCATAGAATTCTATTAGAAAAGCCATAACTCTCTCTATTGCCCCAATAGAAGACCTATGAACAACTACAGTCTTTTGCTCCTTCCCTTCTTTATTTGTGTAAACTAAATTAAATCTCTCAGGCATAACAAAGTCCCATTGAACAGTAAAAGCAGTTTCTTCTTTACCTAAAACATTTTTCATTTGTACATCTATTTTCGGACCATAAAAGGCTGCTTCCGCTTCTGCTTTCACATACTCTGACTTTCTTTCTTTTAATACTTCTATTAGACTTTCTTCAGCTTCATTCCAAGCCTTATCATTTTTATAATATTTCTTAGTATCATTTCTATCACCTAAAGATAATCTATACCAATAATCTTTAATAGGTTTAAGTCCTAATTTTTCACAAACAAAATCAATTAAATCCAATACACCAACCACCTCTTCCTTGGCTTGCTTACTATCAGCACAAATTATGTGAGAGTCTGCTAAACAAAAACTTCTAACCCTCATAAGACCTGATAATTCACCTGATTGTTCATAACGATATAGTTTTGCTAACTCTGCTAGCCTAACTGGTAACTCTCTATAGCTTTTGGGCTCAGCTAAATACATCTCAAAATGATGCGGACAAGCCATGGGACGAAGCATAAATTCTTCTTCATCAATTTTAATAGGAGAATACATTGAATCTTTATAGTAAGGATAATGACCTGATTTTTTATATAAGTCTAACTTAGCTAAGTCAGGAGTAATAACATGCTTGTAGCCTCTCTTTATTTCTTCATCAACAATAAATCTCTCTAAAACTCTTCTCATAGCTGCACCTTTTTCTGTAAACATTGGCAGTCCCTTGCCTACTACATCTGAGAAAACAAACAAACCCAACTCCTTGCCTAATTTTCTATGATCTCTAGCCTCAGCTTCTTCTAACATCTTTTTATAATCTATTAACTCTTTTTTACTTAAAAAAGCTAAACCATAAATTCTAGTTAACATTTCCCTGTTCTCATCTCCTCGCCAATAAGCACCAGCTAATTTAAAAAGTGAAAAAGCTCTAGTATCAATTTGTTGAGTACTGCTTACATGAGGACCCTTGCAGAGGTCTATAAAGTCCCCTACCTGGAAGTAGCTAAGCTCTTTTTCACCCTTATCTTTTAAATCTTTAATAAGCTCCACCTTATATTTCTCACCAGCTTTTTCTTCTTTATCTATAGCCTCATTTATTGGCAAAACAAACTGACTAAACTCAAGATTACTGTTTATAATATCTTTCATTCGTTTCTCTATTTTTTCTAAATCATCTGAACTAATTTTCACTCCTAAAAAATCTATATCATAGTAGAAACCATTATCTATAGCAGGACCTATAGCTAATTTAGCTTGAGGCCATAGATCTTTAATCGCTTTGGCTAAAATATGTGACAATGAATGTCTTATCCTATAAATTTTGTCAGCTTGTAAATTTTCTTTTGACATATTATTAAAATTATTATTAATTATGTTATAAATAAAAAATCCCGTTCCAATAATCTACTTCTTTATGAAGTTAAATTACTAGAACGGGATTTCCCGCGGTTCCATCTAGTTTCTTGATAAATCAAGCACTTAATCCTTTTAAGCTTAGATTAGATTTTATTCTAATTAAGGTTATATACCTTATTATAGTTGGTAGCTATAACAATTGCTTAATTATATATTATCTCAATTCATACAAAACGTCAAGTATATTTGTTTAAACTGTTTTTAAAAAAATTTCTATTTAATCTCAATTTCTATTTTCTCTGGCAAGGATGGAGCTGTTTTCTTAAAACTAGGAAAAAAATTTAATTCAAATGATTCTATTTCAGGAAAACTATGTAAATATTTTTCTAGTTGCTCTTTATTTAAATTAACTAATTGAGTCCTATCTAATATTTCTGCATTACCTTTTAAGCTCATTTCTCCTGAAAAAGAAATTTTTACAGTTGCCACACCATCTTTTAAATTATAGTTATCTAAATTATAGGCTAAATCTTCATTGCTAAAATCTTGAATTTGTTTATCACTAGGTATTAAAAGAGATAACTTGTTAAAAGCTAATTCCCTAGCTCTAGTCTTTAAAAAAGCGATAATCACTACTTGACTTTCCGCTTTCATAGAAAATTCAGACACTTTATCTCCTATCTTTACACTATAGTCATAGTTAGTTAAATCTGTATTTACATCATAGATAACCTCATATTCATCAGAAAACATTCGCTTGGCCTCAGCCTTTACTTTATTTATTAAAGAATTCTTTAACTCTTGCTCTGCCTGAGAAATATCATTCGGTCTAACATATTTTTCAGTCTTGGTTCTGTATATAAAAGCTTGATCATTTTTTGCATAAATTTTATCTTGAATACCTGACCAAAGACCAGGAATAATAAACTGAGTAGGAGAAATTGCCATTTCGGGCTTAATTTCTTCTGTATAAATTTCTACCTCTACGCTACCACCAACTGGTACATTTACACTATTTTTAATCCGATAGAGTTTATCATCGGGACTAAGTAATCTAGTTGTAGCTACAAGTGCTTGATCCTTACTATAATTATTAACTATAGTAACGCTACCGACAACTTCCTCCCCAATTATTTCTTCTCCACTAACTAAAAAAGTATTTTCACTGTTAGCTGTAATAGACATAACTGATCCAGCTAAAGCTGACTCAGAGTTTGGTTGGTTGTAAACATCTAAAAGAACATTATTATTTATAACCTCCTGAGAAGGAGAAATAGCAATGGTTAACTTAGAAAAAGAAAAATAGACTATCGCAATAATTAATACTACAGTTAATACAATAAATAGACGAGCTAATTTTTTATACAGGCTAATAGACGTTGTTTGTGGGAAATTTTTTTTCATTACAGGACTGGCTTCAATTTTATCTTCATAACCCTCTTCTAAAAACTTTTGGTCAATTTCACTTGATAGCTCCTGATAAAACTTTTTTTGACTATCAATTTCTGATCTATCTATATTAGCTTCAAATCCTAAGTCAGTATTTATTATTTCTTCTTCAAGTTCCAAATTTTCACTTTCTAACTTAGGTGAAGTGCTTACTACCAATTTATGTTTCTTAGGTTTTCTTTCAGACTTCTCAACAGAATCATTTTCAATCTCATTAATTTCCTTTTCTTCAATATTTTCTAGCACCGCTTTAATTTCTTTATTTTTCAATTCAATTTTCTTGCTAGTTTTTTTAGCAGAAATTGGAATCTTTTTTTTACTAGTTTTTTTCTTCTCAAGTTTAGGACTAGCTTTTTTTGAAATAATTTTAGTAGTTTTTTTTGTCTTAGTGGCCGTATTTCTTTTAACTATTTTTTTGTTAGTAGTTTTTTTCTTACTATCAGAAGAATTGACTTTTCTTGCAGGCATATAAATTTAATTTAAAAAAAGTTTATTACTAAAAATAATTATAACATTTTTACTACAGTTCCACAACTTTAATTTTATCCGGAAAATCTTTTTTTATTTTACTAATAAGTAACAAAGAACCGTTCACTTTAAAATTAGTTTTAATTACATTATTGCTAAAATGCTCAAACAAATACACTTCGCTGGCGCCTGGATAATTTTGTAAAATTTCTAACAACCTTTGACTCTCTAAATCATTTAAGGCTGTCTTTATAATTATTTTAAAAGGTTGACTAAATTTATCACTTAAAACTACAGGTTTTTTTACATCACTTATCGGAGCTTCCTTATTTTTATTTACCGTTTCAAAAGCAGGTTTAGGTCCAAATTTTTTAAAATTATTAAATTTTCTAGAATTAGTAATTATTGGAGATTTTTTAAATTTTAACAAATCACTATCTAAACTTTCTAATGATAAAACTTGAACTTTGTTAGCTAAAAATTTTATTTCTTCATCTTTGTTAGAGACTTTACCTTCAAGTAAAACTACCCTACCTTCTTGCCAAACTTCAGAGTTAGCTTCAAGTAAGCGAGGAAAAACTAATACTTCTACATTGCTTGTAGCATCCTCAATTTTTACAAATAGCATCGGCTTATTAGCTTTAGTCATTATTTTCTTTATAACACTAACAACTCCAGCCGTCTTAATTCCATCCTTATCTAAATGTTCTTTTAAGCGACTAAGTAAAATTATATAGCCATTTAATTTTTCTTTAAAATCTGAAAAAGGATGTTCTGAAATGTATAAACCTAAAAGCTCTTTTTCCCAAGACAACTTTTCAGCTTGACTAATCTCAACCCCTTGATTTAATTTTATAGTCTGTTGTTTAATTTGAAAGTCACTATTTACTCCAAATAAACTAGCTTGTTTACTATTTTTAGCCTGAGTTGATTCTTTATTAATTTTTAGTAGCATTTCTAAATTAAATAGAAGTTGACCTCTGTCACCATAGGCATCTAAACCACCACATTTAATTAAACTCTCCAAAGACTTTTTGTTTAAATCTTTATCAGTAATTCTATTTAAAAAATCATGTAAATCCTTGTAACGTCCATTATTTTTTCTCTCGTCTATAATTACATCAACAATATGTTCACCTACATTTTTCACTGCTTTTAATCCAAAACGAATAGTGTTTACATTTTCATTCTTTTTAGCTAACTTGTTTTCCGTTGTGCCACTGGTTACTACTGTAAAGGTGTCGTAAGATTCATTGATATCAGGTGGCATTATATTTATCTTCATTTTTCTACATTCATCTATTTCCACGGCAATTCTGTCAGTATTTTGCTGATCAGCGGTTAGAAGTGCTGCCATAAACTCTACTGGCCAATGAGCCTTTAGATAAGCTGTTTGATAACCAATTAAAGCGTAACAAGCAGCGTGACTGCGATTAAAGCCATAGCCAGCAAAAGGTTCTATGAAAGAAAATATCTTCTCAGCTAATTCACTATGAATTTGATTTTTTACACAACCTTCTACAAATTTTTCTTTTTGTTTAGCTAAAAGTTCAGGAATTTTTTTACCCATAGCCTTCCTTAAAACATCAGCTTCCCCCATACTGAAACCGGCTAAATCTCTAACAATTTGCATTACTTGTTCTTGATAAATTGCTACGCCATAGGTTTTATCTAGTATATGCTCTAACTTAGGATGAAGATAGGAAACTTTTTTCTTGCCATGTTTACCTAAAATATAGTCAGGAATCCATTCCATGGGACCAGGACGATAGAGGGCTACCATAGCAATAATATCTTCGAATTCACTGGGTTTAAGTTTACGCAAATATCTTTTCATACCAGAAGACTCAAATTGAAACACTCCTGTACTATTTCCCTCTTGGAACAAGCTAAAAGTTAATTTATCATCTAAAGGTATATTTTCTATATCAATTTTTTCACCTCTAGTGTTGTTAATAATTTTTAAAGCAGACTCAATAATAGTTAAGTTTTTTAAACCCAAAAAATCCATTTTTAAAAGACCTAAATCTTCTACAGGGTGTAGTGAATATTGAGAAACAATACTCTTGTCTGATGAAGATGCATACTGCAAAGGAACGTGTTCGTCTAAAGGATCTTTAGTAATAAGCACGCCACAAGCATGTGTAGAACTGTGTCTTGAAACTCCCTCTAATCGCATAGCATAATCTAAAATTTGCCTAGCTTGAGGATCACTATTATAAGCAATTTTTAACTCAGGCACAACTTTCAAGGCTTCTTTTATTTTAGAAAACATTGGTATTGCCTTTGATAATTTATCACAAAATTCATACGGAGCATCTAAAACTCTTCCGACATCTCTAACTGCCGCTCTAGCTGCCATAGTTCCAAAGGTAATTATTTGTGATACCCTGTCATGACCATATTTTTCTGCCACATAATCAATAACTTTATCTCTACCAGTGTCAGCGAAATCTAAATCAATATCAGGCATTGAAATTCTATCGGGATTTAAAAACCTTTCAAAAATTAATTCATAATGCAAGGGGTCAATATTAGTAATACCCGTTAAATAACAAACTAAAGATCCAGCTGCGCTACCTCTACCAGGTCCCACCACAATTTTATTTATTTTAGCCCAATTTACAAAATCAGCTACAATTAAAAAATATGACGGCCAACCCATTTTTTCAATTACTTGTAGTTCGTAATCCATTCTTTCTTTAATTTCTTCGTTAGCACTACTATATTTACAATTAAATCTATTCTTTAAACCTTCCTCGCATAAATAACGTAAGTATGAATTACCATCATAATTTTTAGGTACTTCAAAATAAGGTAACTGAATTTTACCCAATTCAATTTCAACATTACACTTTTCTGCAATTTTTAAAGTATTCTCTATGGCCTCAGGCACCTTAGAAAAAGCTTCTATCATCTGTTTATTACTCTTCATAGAATAATCTTCTCCTAACATACTCATCCTATCTTTATCATCTCTCTTTTTTTTGTTTTGTAAACAAAGTAATATATCCTGGGCTTCATCATCTTCCCGGTTTAAGTAATGAACATCATTAGTAGCAACTAAAGGAATATCTAACTTCTTTCCCAACTCTATTAAAGCTTCGTTTATCTCTGACTGACCTTCAAGTTGTGGATGATCCATTAATTCTAAATAAAAATTACCTGAACCAAATAGCTCCTTATATTCTTTGGCTCTTTTCTCTAAAGCCTCTTTATTACCCGCTCTAACAAGTTGAGCCATTTCGCCACCTAAACAAGCGCTAGTAGCAATTAAACCCTCATGATATTTTTTTAAAAGCTCCCAATCAATTCTCGGTTTATAGTAGAAACCTTCCATATGAGCTAAAGTGGTTAATTTAATGAGATTTCTATAGCCAACATTATTTTTAGCTAAAAGAACTAAATGATAATTTCTAGCATCATCTCTAGTGGCTTTATCAAAGCGACTACCTTTAGCTAAATAAGCCTCGACTCCAATAATTGGTTTAATGCCCTCTTTTTTACAAGTTTGATAAAACTCAATAACACCATACATATTACCGTGGTCAGTAATAGCTACAGCCGGAGATCCTTGCTCTTTGGCACGTTTAATTAACTCAGGTATCTTGGTTAAACCATCGAGTAAGGAATAATGGGTATGGTTGTGTAAGTGGACAAAACTCATAATTAATTTAAGTATTTTTTAATCTCTCTTTACTTTTATAATAGCAAATGAGTAAATTTAAAACTAGTTTACAAATTAAATAAAATGTTGTAGAAATTAAGTTTAAACAAACAAAAAAAGAGGTCTTAATATCTCTTTGTAATTCTATATTATTTATTCAATCTCTCTTGCAGACTCTCAATATTTTCAAAAAATCTAGCCTTATTTTCCTCTTTTATAGCCTCACCTGGTGGTAAAACTTCTAGCAAAGGGTTAATTTTAATGCCATTTTTTACCATTTCAAAGTGAACATGGGGACCAGTTGAGAATCCTGTAGAACCAACATAACCTATAACCTCACCTTGTTTAACCCTATCTCCATATTTAACGGCAAATTTAGACATATGAGCATAATTAGTGGTATAGGTACCATTATGTCTAACTGAGACCATATTTCCATAGGAACCATTGTATTTGACCATAACTATAGTTCCATCCCCTACGCTTCGTATAGGAGTCCCGTAAGAGGCAGCATAATCAATCGCTCTATGTCCGGTTGAGACATCAAAAGCACTAATATATCTAAGCCCTGTAGTAAAGCCTGAAGAAATATATTTAAAGGCTACAGGAGCCTTCAAAAACATTTTTTGAACAGAATTACCTTCAACGTCAAAATAACCCTTATTATCTTCACTTTCTTCAAAGAAGTAAACTTCATAATTTTCACCAGCATTTACATACTTAGCCGCCAATAATTTTCCAGGCATAACGTAGTCTTCATTTAAATATCTTTCTTCATAAATAAACTTAAAGTTGTCACCAATTCTTGGATCCATAGCAAAATCTAAACTCCACTGAAAAGCATTAGCCATCTCAATAATTGCTCTTTCATCAACCGAATTCTCTAGGGCCCAGTTATATAGACTAGACTCTAACTTACCTTCTTTTTCAACTACTTTAATATCATAATTAATCTCCCCTACTCTAGCTTTCCAATTTGAATTATTATCTATATCAGTCTCTGGCATTATTTTAGTACTAGAAGAAACTATATTCTCATCTTCCTCTGGCTTATAGTACTTTAAATTTTCCACAATTAACTCTGACTCTGAATCTATACAATAAACTAAACTCTTCAATTGTTTATCCTCGGGGTCAAAAATAAGTTTCATCTCTTTTCCTGATCTAATTTTAGCTAAATCATAAGTAGAAAAAGACTTTTTATAGATTAAATTTGCTAACTCAGGACTAAGTTCCAGACTTTTCATTAATTCACCATAAGTCTGCCCGTCTTCAATTATCACACTTCGCACAATATCAGGAGAAACTATTATTTTTTCAGACACCAAATCCGTATTTGAGTCTAAATTATTTTCATTATTGTTATCTTGAGCATTAAGACGAGTGAAATATAAAAAGCCAACAGAAATAATTACAATAAGTAACAATATAATTATTGTTTTTTTATTTGTCTTCATAAAAATTAAAAATTGTCTAAATTGTCAGTTAAGGGTTTAAAATATGAAACTTCTCTTTTTAAACACTGCCAACCTTGCTGATGATTTCTTTGATAATTCATCTTGTAGCCTTGACTCTTCTCTGTAGTCTCAGTTCTAAAATTAGCACAGAGTTCATAAGTTTTTTCGTCTAATATATTATAGGCAAACATTTCCTTAGTTTGAGGATCATGCATTTGTTCAAATTGCAAAAATTCACTATTTAAATCTGACAATTCCTCTGGTAAACCAGCTTTATCGTTATAGTGAGTATCAATAGCCATAGAAATGCTATCAAAGCTATTTAAAATAAGATTATCTAAACGCTTTTCTCTAGCTTTTTGAGGAGATTCCATTGAAAATAAACTTAAAACTAAGGAAGCGCCAACTATTATTACAAATATTATAGTATATAATTTAACAGCCGAAGGAGTTTTTTCTGCTTTATTTCGTCTAATCTCATAAACATAAAAACCTAGAATTAAAGCTGATATTACAATTGCACTTAAAGCTCTAAGAGCAAACTTTAAGGTTAATTCTCCACCTAAAAAATTAGTTAGAAGACCAATCAACCAACCCATAATTACCACTGAAGAAATAAATATTATTAAATATAATAACCATTTTCTCAAAGAATTGGATAAACTTAAATTACCTTTTTTTACATTTTTCTCTAAAAAATAAGAACAGAAAAAATATATTGGAGCAGAAATTAATAAAGCGGAAAAAGCAAATTTAAGTTGACTATCATTAAATCCTCCTTGATAAGAATAAACTAAAAAATCAGGCACATACTTATTTATGAGCTCAAAAACAATCATCCCTACTCCTATAGCAGTTAAGATTAAGGAAGCTAAACTTAAAAGATAAAGAAAAGTAAACTTGGCTGGATGTTTTTTCTCAGTCATGTATTCTAAATAATTTTAAATTAAATAAAAACTGATAAAAAAATTGTTCTTATTCTTCTTTATCTTCAGGACTTTCTTTAAAAATTTTCATTGTATCATCTATTTTATCACCAGGTTGAAAAAATTCAAAAATTTCTTTTAATTCAGCAGCTGCTGATTCAACATTATCATGATGTCTAAGCATAACATCTAAAGCATTCTTCAACTGACTATCATTAGCTTCTATACCTAGATTTAAAACACATTTTTTTAAGTCATTTAAGATAAGCTCTAATTCTTCATTTTTTTTTTCTTGGGGCATTTGTTCTAATTTCATATAATTTTTTATTAATAATTATTTATTAAATTATTTTTATTAGTTTACTTAATTATTATAGCAGAATTAATGGAAATTGAAAGGCTAAAAAAGAATATTAAAAAAATTAATTTTGCTTACCTCTAATTATCTTTAAAAATAACTCTACCGCTTCCCTCTCTGCCTCAGGAGTTAGCTCTAAAGCTTTCAGGGTATACTTCTCGGCTTTCTTAAAATTGTTTAAACTAGCTTGAAGCTGAGCTAAATTCATCCAGTTTTCTCTATTGGGATTTAATATTGCATAGCGCTCATAAACTAAGGCTGCTTTAGTGTTATCTTCTACTTCAATATAGTAATTAACAGCTAAAGCTAAAACCGGACTATTATTTAAATACTTAGCCCCTCCTTTATCTAAACACTTATTCATCATTGACCAAGAGTTTTCATCATCACCTACTATTAAATAAGCTTGATTAGCTTGACAATATGATTTACTATAGTCAGGATTTAATTCTATAGCCTGAAGAAAATTATTTATTCCTTCGTAATTTTTATCTAAATTTACAAGCAACTGTCCTCTAAACCAATACTGATCTACTCTACCGGGGCTAACATCAATAGCTTTGTTTACATAATATAGAGCTAAATTAATATTATCTGTATACTCTGAAGTGCCTTTATCATAAGAACTAGCCATTTTATTATATAAATAAGCTCTATTTATTAAATAAACATTAGCTTCAGGATTAAGTTCTAGTAATTTAGAGTTGAAGTCTAATAAGGTATTTAGAGTTTCAATTCTTTCATCTTTACTTAAAGAACCCAGTATATCATTACTATCTGAGACAGCTAAAAAAGCAAGCGCATAATAGACATCTCTTTGAAAAGGATGCTTAATTTTTAGACCCTTCTTATAAGTTTCTAAGCCTTCTAAAGTTTGACCTGAAAGAACTTGTTTATATCCAGAAATATTTATAGCAAAAGCTTGCAAAGGTTTTATATTAAACCAATAGGCAATAAATAGAGCTACTAAAATAGCTGGGATAAGTAAAGCTCTACCCTGTTTTCTAGCTGGATCAATGTGAAGTAATTTTACTTTATCTTTTTTATCTTTAGGTAAAAATTCCTCTTTATTTATATACATATAATTAAAGTATGCCAAAAGAAGCATAAAAGCCATAAAGACTGAAAGAGTATCAAATATACTTAAATTCTGGATAAAATATCCACCAAAAGTTGAGAGAATTACTATCATAACTAGAGACAGCGAAGATCTAAGAAAATTAGGATAATTTTTCTTGAAGTAAAGAAATAATTTTAACCAATAAATAAAAAATGTTAGAAGTAGAGCGATATAAGGCAATATCCCTAAAAGACCAGTGGTAACTAAAACCTCTAATAAATTATTATGAACTCTATCAAAGCGTGTTTCGTTAGGAATATAACTATAGAACTCACTATCAAAATACTTATCAAAAGTAGGTGAATAATTACCATAACCCACCCCTGTTATTGGCTTATCTAAAAATCCTTGCCAAGCAGACTGCCAAGATAGTAATCTAGTTTGAAAAGTATTTTTTTGCCAAGAAATTTGACTCAAAATTTTATTACTTTTAATTATAGTGGAACTGGGAAACATAAAAGATAGAACAATAGTTGCTACTATTAAAGCTGATATAACTATTGAACTAATTCTAAGTAATTTATTTTTGTAGAAAATTGCCACTAAAATTAAACCAATAAATAAACTAGCTCCTAGTCCAATATAAGCTCCAGTTATATCTGCGGCTATAAAGGCAGGGATAAAGGGTAACCAAAAAGCTAAATAAATCCACTTATAGGGCTTATAATCTTTAACAATAAATATTAGAGAAAAATAAAGATTGAATATTAAAAAACCTGCTAAATAAGCTTCATTTCCTAATATTGAACCAGGCATATTATTAGAGATGCTATAAAAACTCATAATAAACGCGACTGCTAAAAAACTTAAAAATAACCAGAGCCACTCTTGCCATTTTTTAAAAGAAATAAGTAAGATAAAATAAAATAAAACTAAATGCATTACTTGCCAAAAACTAAACATTCTTTCAGCATTACTAAAAAAACTTAATAGAAAATCAGAACTAAAAAAAGTAGAGACTAAAATCGCCCCAAGATAAGCTAAGAGAAAATAGCTTAATAAATTAAGTTTTGGTTTAAATTGAGGATATTTAATTACAAAAACTAGAGCAATGGCACTTAAAATTTCCACTACAATATTAAAAGCTAATTGCTTAGAACCTATATAAGGGAAAAAAGTATTGGAGAAAAATAATAATAGAGTAAATACAGCTAGACAACTTCCCACTTGAAGTGAGCGTAAATAATACTTATAATTCATAATTAAATATTAAAATCAGGATTTTTATTCCTGTTTTTTTATCTCTCTTCTTATTTTAACTATTTTTAGATAATTTTTCAATAAGAATCTCTCTTTAAGTAGCGCAAAGCTAAAAAGCAATATAATTCTAAAAATAATAATTATTTTATAGTAAAAACTTTGTAAACTAAAATACTTTAAGTATAGTATATGTTGATTTAAAAAAGATTGACTGCGACCAAACTTACTTTTTTCATTTCTGTTTTTAAAACTTAAAAAAAATGACTTTGTGTCAGATCTTAAACTTCTATCATGAGCTACCACCGCCTCTAAAACTGTAGCTGACTTATATCCTCTTAATTTCATTCTATAGGCTAAATCAACATCTTCCTTATAGAGAAACATTCTTTGGTCATAGTACCCATGCTTAGTTTTGAGCTCTTTCAGATCACCTAAGCGAAATAAACCCGCGGCACCAGAAGGTGCTAAAATTTTATCATCAAAATCTTTACTGTCAAGCTTACCTTGAGCTTTATCAATAAATCTTAAAGCCTTTTTTTCAATAATCCCTAGACTATCAATAGTAGAAGAGAATTTATTTTCAGGATAAGGCCAGTTTAAAATCTTGGGACTAACCGCTGATAATGATGTATTTTTCTCTAATGCCCTATAAAGTAGATAAATTGCTCGATAATCAAATATAATATCAGGGTTTATTACTAAAAAGTAATCAGCTCTAAGATAAATAGCCCTCTCAATCATTAAATTATAGGCAACGGCAAAGCCTAAATTAACTCCTTGATGGATAATATCAATTTCAGGATAATTTTCTTTAATATATTCTATGTTGGAACTAAAATTTTCACTATTATCCACTGCTAAAATTTTTGTCTGATCTATATTAGTCAATGATTTTTTTAGGCTAGGTAAAAAATAAGGCAAATACTTAAGTGTATCCTTATTATAACTTATAAACCCGCAAACAATCTTCATATTAAAAAGTTATTTTATCGGCTAATTTTTCTTTAGCTAAATTTTGAGCTTGAAGTAAACTATCAAAGGTTCCCGCGTCTAACCACAAACCCTTAACTTTTGAGGCGTTTAATTCGCTTTTTTGCAAATACCAGTTATTAACATCGGTTATTTCTAATTCTCCGCGCTGGCTAGGTTTAATACTCTTAGCTATTTCTACAACTCTACTATCATAAATATATAGTCCTGTAACAGCAAAGTCAGAAATCCATTTCTCAGGTTTTTCTACAATCGTCTCTAACTTACCATCCTTATCAAACTTAACTACTCCAAAACGATGTGGATCATTTACTTTCTTAGCAAAAACATGCCCACCGCCTTTAAAACTATTTACCTCTTTTGAAAAATCATCTTCAAAAATATTATCTCCCAAAATCATCGCCACGTCTTCATCGTCTATAAAATTTTCAGCAATTAAAAAAGCTTCGGCTAAACCCTTAGGTTCATCTTGAATTTCATAGGTAAATTTAACACCAAAATTTTTGCCTGAACCAAGTAAATTTAAATAATCGCCTGCTCTTTCAGGGGCAACTATAATTAATATTTCTTTAATACCAGCCGAAATAAGCGTATAAAGAGGGTAATAGATCATCGGTTTATTATATATAGGTAACAGTTGTTTACTGGTTATTTTTGTTAGTGGCGAAAGTCTTGAACCTGAACCACCTGATAAAATAATTCCTCTCATAATTATAGATAATATTTTTTTAAATAAATTTCTAATGACTGTTTCCAATAAGGCAAAGGCATCATTTTTGTATTATCAAGTAAAGAATAATTAGGGCGCTTAGCTGGACGTGAAAAATTCTCCCCTGAAACAGGCACAATTTTTATAGCAATTTTTAAAAACTTAAATAAAGTTTCCGTCGCTTGAGCCCAGGTAGCTTGGCCTTTATTTACTAAATGATAAATACCATAAGGATAATTTTGACTGACTAAATAATTAGTATAACTAGCTAAATCAGGTGTGTAAGTAAAAGAACTAATTTCTTCATCAACCACTTTAATCTCTGCTTGTTTTTTAGAAACTTCTATCATGATATCAAAAAAGCTCTTTTTAGTAAAAGAGCCACTTCCTTGAGGACCAAAAAGTTTAGAAGTCCTGATTAAATAATGTTTTAAACCTAAAAGACCTAACTTTATAACATACTCCTCTCCCTTCATTTTACTTAAACCGTAATAATTAACTGGGTTAGGGTTGTCCCACTCAGAATAAGGAAAATCTCTAGTTTCTTTACCAAAGACATAATCAGAAGAATAACTTACCAATAAATAACTATTTTTCAAACAAAGTTCAGCTAAAAATTTAGGTAAAATAATATTTAAACTATCGGTAATAGACCTGGCCTCAGAAGAAATTTCACATTCATCAACATTATTATAAGCAACTGCGTTAATAATTATCTCGGGTTGATAATCAATAATTATTTTTTCTAATCTTTCTAAGTCAAACATATCTGAGTTATGTGTATCTAAAGATAAAACATCATGTCTCTCACTGAAAACACGGCGCAGTTGTGTGCCTAAATTACCATTTGAACCTAAGATTATAACTTTCATAAAATATCTTTAACTACGACCAAGAAGAGTTTTGCCTTACAAGCTTATTTTTAGCCTCTAAAGGATTAGCCATAACTTCCTTAACTATTTTTTCCATTCTCGAACCCTGCGATCCCTTAATTAAAACAATATCCTTTAATTCTAACAACTCTTGTAGGAAACGTCCAGCACTAGAAACATCATTGAAATAAAAAGTTTTATTTTTATCAAAACCTTTTGCTATTGCTCCTCTAATAATTGCACGAGATTTTTCACCGACAGCAATTATAATATCTACCACCTGACTAGCTTCTTGACCAACTAATTGATGTCCTTTCTCTGTGTATGAACCTAGCTCTAACATTTCTCCAATAACAAAAATTTTTCTACATTGAGAAAACTTCATTTTAGCCAAAAAATCTAAGGCAGCTAAAGCAGATTCAGGAGAAGCATTATAGGTATCATCAATTATATAGCTATCTTTAATCCCTGCTATTACATTGAGCCTACCTGGTGGCAAGCAAAAGTCAGCTAAATTATGTAATATATCAACTAAGTTTAAACCTAATCTTAAAGACACTAAAATTGCTGCCATAGAAGCATAAACTGAATTTAAATTTGAAACTTTACTTAAGTGCAAAGGAACTAAAGAGCCTTGCCACTTTAACTTTAAATTCAAGCCTCTAATTTTTTCTAAACTTGGTTCTTGTGAAATATAGTTATTAAAATTATAATTTAAATCAATAGCTTGCAAACTAGCCCCATCTTGCAAGCCATAAGTAAATACCTTAGCTTGACTAAGACTCTCTAATTGCCGACTTAATGGATTGTCATAATTTATAATAACACTACCTGCCTTGCCTATGCCTTTAACTAATTTACCCTTTTCTTTAGAGATAGACTCAATTTTTTTAAAAAATTCCAAATGAGAATGACTAACTGAACTCACTACCCCTATATCAACTTTTACAATACTCAGTAAATAATCCATATCTCCAGGTCTATCTATCCCCATCTCTAATATTAAAAGATTAGGGTAATTTTTATCTTTTAAAAGTACTAATTTAATAGCTTTTAAAAAGACTAGTAACCATGACCAAAAATTTCTATTTGGAGATTCAGAAATACCAATAATAGTTAAGGGTAGTCCTATCTCATTGTTAAAATTTTTATAAGTAGAGCGACAATTAAAATCAGTTTTAACTGCCTGATACACTGCCTCTTTAGTGCTAGTTTTACCTACTGAGCCAGTAATTCCAACAACTTTTGGTTGATATTTTTTTAATATCAATTTTGCCCAGAATTTTAATTTTTTTTGTAGTAATTTTTTCATATTTTTTTATTTTCTATCTCTCTTGAGGAATTTTATAGTATTTTAACAAAAAATCAGTAATATCACTAAATATAGGAGCTGCTGAGTCAGCTGAATACTTAACTGTTTTAGGATTATCTAATTTAACAGAAACTACAAAAGCAGGTTTATCTATTGGTGCTATTCCTACAAAACTATGAATAAACTCATTTTCACTATAGCCACCCGACGTAGCTACCTGGGCTGTTCCTGTTTTACCACCAATGTAATAACCTGGAACCTTGGCTTTAACAGCATGACCTGACTCAATAACATTTACCATCATAGCGGAAACTAAATTAGCGCTTTTTTGTGAAACTACTTGTCTAATAATTCTAGGTTTAATGATATCAGAGTTTCCATCAAAAAATTTAATTTCTTTAACTAAATACGGTTTCATTAATGTTCCCCCATTAGCAATAGCTGCATACGACATCACCATTTGTAAGGGGGTAACTGCCAATCCTTGCCCAAAAGAAGCAGTAGCTGCATCAATTTCTTTAATTCTATCTTCTAGTAAATTATTAATATTACCTGATGCTTCTGAACCCAATTCAATTCCAGATTTTTGTCCAAAACCAAATTTCTCAATATACTCAGAAAATTTATCTTTACCCACTTGTAGCATAGCAAAAATTGCTCCTGTGTTTAGTGATTCAGCTAATACTGTATTCATATCAACTCTGCCATGTGGTCCATGAGTTAAGAAATCTGAATTTTTTATAGCCTTAGGCCAACCACTTATCATTATTTGTCCTTTATCTTCATAATAAGTATGAGGCTCAATCTTGTTTTGATCAAGGGCTATTGCCATGGTAATAGTTTTAAAAATTGAGCCTGGTTCGTATTGATAAAAAGTCGCCGGATTATTATATAACTTTAATTCTTTAACTTCAGCATAATTATTAGGATTAAAACTCGGCAAAGAACACATAGCAATTATTGCTCCTGTATTAGGTTCTACTACTATAACTGTTCCGCTGTCAGCCTCATATTTTTCTATTCCTTCTTTCAATTTCTCACAAACCATAAATTGAACTGATCTATCGATTGTTAAAAAAATATCAGCCCCATCTATAGCTTGACTATATTTTTGATCATTAACATTTATTATTTGCCCCGAACCTCTAGTCGTCTCTAAATAACCTGATTGACCAGATAGTTCAGTATTAAAAAATTCTTCTAATCCATATCTACCCTCCGGTATATCATCTTGACTGCTAGCGAAACCAACTATATGAGAAGCTACTTCTTCTTCCGGATAATAACGAAAAGTTTTTAGTTGATAAGAGAAACCTGGGTAAGTTAATTCTCCACTCTTATTTATCTCTAAATTTTCATCTAAACTATAGTCCGAGTCTTCTTGCTGTAAATAAACTTTAAAATTACTAATCTTTAGGGCTTCTTCTGATAAAGGGGTATCTATCTCTGATGCTAAATATCTAAATATTTTTAAAATTTGATCTTCACTCACCTTGTCTCTAATTGGCTCATAAGGATCATTTCTTTTTCTCAGTCTTTTTAGATAAGCTTCAATGATTTTTTCTTTCTCTTCGGAAATGGCTAAATCTCTTTTAATTTCTATTAATTCTTTTTTTTCTGCACTGGGATTAGCAATTCTATTTTTTGAAGCAACTTTACGAATATTTTTTTCCTCTTCATTTAAATCTAATAAATTTATATAATTTATTTCCTTATCTAACGCTAACTCATTCTCTTTTTCTAAATTCTTTTCTACTAATTCTATCACCTCAGCTTCATCTAAGGCTAGATAAATCTTTTCTGCCAAAGAATTTAAATTAACTGCATCTTTAGGAATAAAAAAAGTAGAAGCATAGTCTTTGTTAGTAGCTAAAGGAAAAACATCTTGACCATTGTTGTCGGATATATAAATACTACCTCTTTCAGGCTGAAGAGTAGCTTGCATTTCATGCTGAGAAGAAGCTAAAGCGCTATAGTAGTCGTGACTTATAATTTGTACTTTATATAATTTAACGATTAGCGCTGAGTATAATAAAAAAATAATCGCCACAACTAAATACAAGCGATTATTATTTTTTTTAAATCTTTTATTTTTCTTAATTTTCTTATTCATAGGAAATTAACTATCAATAATTAACGGAGACTTAAAATTTCCTCTATATATAATTTAAAAAAAATTATCTTTTTGCTACTAAGTCACCACTGACACCAGGCACTGTGATATAAGTTATGTTGTCAACCTTAACTAAACCCAATTTATCAATTTTACCCTTAGATTCATACAGAGCTTGCAAGCTAGTTGACTGACTGCTTTTACTGGTGTTTAAAGCGGTTAAGGCTCTGGCTTCAGATTTTAAATTCTGTAAGTCAAAGCCTTTAACTGCTAAATCGTTAACACTGGCAATATAATAGATTAACGTTAGGGCCAAGCCACACAGCACAAAGCTGTTTAAAAAGCTTACCAGAGTTTTTCGATTTTTTTGCACACGACAAGTGTATTTTTTTTGCATGGTCTTAAATTTTTTCTATCACTCTTAACTTAGCACTGCGAGAACTAGGATTATTCTGTAATTCCTTCTCGCTAGCGATGATAGGTTTCTTATTAATAATTTTTATCTCTGCTTTGTGACCGCACTGACAAATAGCTAATTCAGCGGGACATATACAAGTAGAAGCTTCTTTTTTAAAATACCGTTTAACTATTCTATCTTCTAAACTATGAAAACTAACAACTGCTAGTCTTCCTCCGGGCTTTAATAATTTTAAAGCTTTTGGTAAGAATTTTTCTAAATTTTCTAATTCTTCATTAACTACTATTCTTAGAGCTTGAAAAGTTTTAGTAGCTACTGAAACATGTTGTGGCCAATATCTCTTTGGAACAGCAATTTCAATTATTTCTTTAAGCTGAAAACCTGTCCTTATTTTTTCATTCTTTCTCTCCTTAACAATATTTTTAGCAATTAATCTAGCAAATCTTTCTTCTCCGTATTTTTTTAAAATTTCTTCTAATTTGTAGGCTGAAGCACTATTTATTATCCCCATGGCTTTACCGAAATTAGATTCTTGGCTATAGCTAAAATTTAAATTAGCCGAACTAGAAAAAGAAAATGTTCTACTGTCATCTTTTAATTGATCCATTGACAGTCCTAAATCAGCTACAATAGCAGAAAATTTAACTTTTGTTTTAAAGTTTTTTTCAACTAAAATATCTATATCTGTAAAATTACCAACTTGCAAAATAATATTTTCTCTTTTTTCTCTACTGACAATCTCTTTAAATCTAGAAATAGCTTCAAAATCAAGATCGATAGATAATAATTGACCACTTTCTCCAATTTCTTTAGAAATAGCTAAACTATACCCCCCTCCTCCAAGGGTACAATCTACGCAGTTACTTCCCTCTTCTAATTTTAATAAGGATAATATTTCTTCTAAAAGAACTGGCTTATGTAAACTTTTATTCATATAAAATTACACTCCTAAATCAGACAAGCTTTCAGCTATGTCTCCACTATTTCTCTCTGCTTGTTTCTTATACTTCTCCCAAGCTTCTTTATCCCAAATCTCTAAATGACTATACAGCCCAGCAATAATCGCTTGCTTACTCAAATTAGCAAATTTTCTTAAATATTCTGGTAAAGTTATTCTACCTTGATTATCAAATTCAACATCCATAGCTCCGGCTAACATATGTCGTGAGAATGCTCTAGCCTTAGCTGGACCAATTGGTAAATTAGCAAACTTCTCTGCCATCTCTTGCCATTTTTCTTTTGAATAAAAAAATAAACAGTTATCTAATCCCTTAGTTACAACTGCCCCTTTTTTGAAAGACGACCTAAATTTAGCCGGTATAGCTAACCTACCTTTGGTGTCTAAATTATGATTGTATTCTCCAATAAACATAAATTTATATCACCTTAATTCCCCACTTATCACCTTAATGATTTAATTATACACCACTTACCCACCTCAGTCAACACTTCTTTGATAAAACAAAAAACCCCATAAAATAAGGGTTTTAAAAAATATTAGAAAAAATTACTATAGATTAACACAAGTTATCCACAGCCGAAGGCTAATCTAAGCCATATTTATTTTTATTAATTACTATGTCAGGTTTTTTATTGTATATGGGCTTAACCATTTTTATACCATTTTTTTTAATATAACTATTTTTTGTAGCAATAACTTCTATTCCTTTGCTCCAAGCTAAAGTATTAGCTGTTATCACTCCTAAGCGTAGACCCGTGAAACTTCCTCCCTCATTTCTAACTTTAATCGCTTTAATCTTCTGCCAGCTAATTTTTTCTGAATTTAAAAACTTATCAATACAAAGTAAAAGTTTTTCTGACTGAGTTTTACCACCTGCTTTAAATTTTTTCCTAGCTATTTCTTCTTCTTTATTTTTTGTTTTAACAATTAAAGCTAAGATTATTAACTCGTATTCACTTGTATCAATATATAATGTCATATGTTAAATTATAGTTTTTTTAAAATCCTTTCTATATCAGTTAAAGTTTCAACTTTTACCAATTCATTTCTTATAGTCTTAGCCCCTGGAAAAGATTGTATATACCAAGCTAAGTGCTTACGCATTTCTTTAATCCCTTGCTCTTGTCCATACTGAAAAGCTAAACGAGACTGGGTTAACGCAATTTTAGCAATTTTCGCTAAAGATAAATTAATTTGTTTAGATTCTTTTATCTCTTTAAATAACCAAGGTTTTCCTAGAGATCCTCGAGCAATACCAAGCCCATCAGCTTGAGTTAATCTTAAAGTTTTTTGAGCTTGCTTAAAATCATTAATTCCACCATTAGCTAAAATAACTCCAGAAAAATATTTTCTAGCTTGCTTTATAACATTATAATCTATTTCACCAATAAAACCTTGGCTAAGGCTTCTACCATGAATCATTAAAGCCGAAACTGGTAAATCCTTGATATATTTCAAAAAATCTAAAAGCTCTACTTGACCTGATTTAGTCCTAGTCTTTATAGATACTGGCACTGAAGACTCTTCTAAAACATCAAAGATTATCTCTTTAGCCTCTTTCTTTTCTTGCATTAAAATAGCGCCCGCGCCCTGACGTAGTATTTTATTTACCGGACAACCAAAATTTATATCAATACCTGAAGGAGATAAATCTTCCTCCAACCTTCTAACCGCTGGCTTAAAATCTTCTACTTTAGATCCAAATAGCTGAACTATATAAGGCGTGTCGGTTTTTTTAAACTCCAATATTTTTAAAGTTTTTTTTGGATTTCTAGCTAAGGCAGTGGCACTAGCCATTTCACTATAGATAACATCAGCCCCAAAATCTTCACACATTTTTCTAAAGGCAAGATCATTTACCCCTGCCATTGGTGCTAAAGCTATAATGGGTTTACTAAGTTTTTTCCAAAAATTATTTTCCATTTTCAGTTTTTTTCTTTAACTTAAAGCCTTCCGTATTTTCTTCTAAACTATAACCCTCGGACTCAATTTCCTCTCTTAAAATATCAGCTTCAGTAAATTGCTTCTCTTCTCTAAGGACTTGTCTCTGTTTGGCTAATTTTAAAATTTCATTAGGAATATTATTTTCCTTATTTACTTCTTTTAAAACTAAAGCTAAATTTAGACCTAACACCTTATCCATTTCTAATACTGTGGTCAACTTGTCTTTATCGGAAACCTTCTTATCTTTTAATAAATTTTGAAATAATGCTAAAGCTTGAGGTAAATTCAAATCTGAAAATACTAGATTTTTAAATCTTTCAAAATAACTGTCATCTATATTACCAAAACCACTGACTAATTTACCTACCTTGCTATATATGCTCAAAAGTGCGCTATTTGAAGCCTGAAGCATTTTTTCGCTATATTCTAAAGGTTTACGGTAATGAACCTGCAGACAAGCTAAGCGATATGCTAAGGGATTAAAATTTTTATCTATTAAAGCTTTTTTTAAAGTAAGGAAGTTATCCTGGCTCTTAGACATTTTCTTACCACCTGAGATAACTAAGAAAGCGCCGTGTAACCAGTAATTAAAGAACTTTTTACCAGTTGCCGCTTCTGACTGAGCAATTTCATTAGTATGATGAATGTTTATATGATCAACTCCACCACAATGAATATCTAACTGCTTGCCTAAACCTTTTAAACTCATAGCGCTACATTCAATGTGCCAACCAGGAAAACCTAGGCCCCAAGGAGACTGCCATTCCATTTGTCTTTTTTCATTTTCAGGAGAAAACTTCCAAAGAGCAAAATCAGTAGGATTTCTCTTTTCTTTATTCTTCTCTACTCTAGCCCCTTCTTGCAAGGCCTCAATATTTTGATGGCTTAATTTGGTATAATCTTCAAACTTAGAAGTATCAAAATAGATACCATCAGAGGTTTTATAGGTATAACCTTTAGTCTCTAAAATCTTAATTAAATTTATTTGCTCAGAAATAGTATCTGTTGCTTTATACCATTTAGAAGGAAAAATAATATTTAAGTTAGATAAATCATTTTTAAAAGCCTGCAGATAAAAATCTGCTATTTCCCAAGCAGTCTTTTTCTCAATTTTAGATCTCTTCTCTAATTTATCTTCACCCATATTTCCATCTCCAATTAGATGACCTACGTCAGTTACATTCATAACATGCTTAACTTTATAATCAGCTAAAATTAAAACTCTCTTTAAGAAATCTTCAAATAGATAGGTGCGTAAATTACCTAGGTGAGCAAAGTTATATACAGTTGGACCACAAGTATACAAACCAACCTCACCTTTTATAATTGATTTAAATTCTTCTTTTTTCCTGTTCAAGGTATTGTGTAGTGATAATTTAGACATAATATAATAATTGATTATAGTAAAAGTTTAGCATAAATATACAAAAATACAATTAAATTTCTCTAATAAAAAGGTACTTTTTTAAAGCACCTTTTTAATATAATTAACGGATGATAAAATAAAAATTATTTTATTTTTTTATTACCTTACCAGGAAACCCCGTCTGACTGAGCGGGGCGAAACGCACCGCGAAAGAGGGCGGGGATGAATGTGAATAGTGCACGTTAGTGTGCTATTCTGTTAGCATGAGAATTCGGCAGTTAAATCATAGTGTATACTAAGTTTTATATCATTTAGTCTGGGGGACAAAGTACCGCAGAAAGTTTTTAAAACACTATGTTCGTACGGAGCTAATAAAAAGTCTCTATAATATTCAAAAGCGTCACCCAGACTGGTATCTACACAAAATCAACACCGGTGATGACCATGTACATATTCTTTTAGAATTCCCACCAAAATATTCTGGGGCTACTGTGGCTCAAGAACTCAAATCACTTTCTAGTGCTCATTTACGTAAGAAATTCAAATTTATTGATAAAATATATAGCCACAGTGGCCTTTGGTCAGATGGTTATTTTATATCTACGGTTGGTTTGAACGAAGACAATATTCGCCTGTATATCGATAGACAAAATAAATACGACATAGGTGTTGATGTAACTTCAGAGCTATCGCCGGACTCTCATGAGTAGCGGAGCAAAAGAAACCCCGTATGAAAAGAGACTATCCTTTTGGATAGTCTCTTTGAGTGCGGGGAGTACGTCATTATATAATAAGCAGATTAAATTAGTGACGCCGAAGTATTATCTGGCGATGATTCGCTATAAAATTAATTTTTAATACAACGAATGGAAGCACCCCACTTCTTTTGTCCTTGAAAATCATGCCAAACCCAAGTGCCATTTGAAAAATTCATTGCAAACGCAGCTGATAAAGTCATATTAGTAGATGTCCAATAATAAGCAGAAGAAGAACTAATAGATCCCGGGTTACCAACATAAGCATTACGATAACCTGAATATAAGAGATTAAAACCAAAATTACTAGATTTCAATACCTCATTAGCCGGAGAACATTGCCAGCCCGATTCATCTGCACAAACATTATTAGCACCAACTGACTCCATAGCAACTCTTTGTAAAATAGTCCAATCGTTACCATCTGGTATGTGCCAATTAACAGGACACACTCCTCTAGCTTCTTCTTGAGTTGAACCCTGCATTGCCTCATTCCAAGAATAAAGACCACCATATTGATCACAATCATCGCGAAGACACCACTTTTCAATAATCGCGTCACTAGTATTTGGCTCAGTTGTAACATCCAACTTAACTCCTGTATTTAGATTTTTAGCCATCCAACACTGTTCATCTATAAGCAAAGTATTATAAATATTACCATCAATATCCAAAACTGTATCACCACAAATAAACGGTGCAAATTCAGCCACTACATTTAAATCACTAAAAGTACTTGTATCTGTTCTTGGATTTTCAGTTGAACCATCTGACCATTGAACAAATTTATAATCAGAATCAGGAATAGCCTCAACAACAGTACCTGAAACACCAATAGAATTAAAAAATTGCTGAGCGTTACCAATAATTACCCCCCCTACCCCAGCAGAATAACTTATAGTAGAATTTGAATCTTTACATATTTATTTAAATAAGTGTGAAAAAATTTTAAACCAAACACAGCTAATGGCGCTAACACTATTATAATTATTGGTAATAATCTTTGTGGTTGCAGTGGCAAACTTTTAAACACTAAATTAACAGGAAGAAAAGCTGTTAGCATTAATAATAATCCTGAAAAACCTAAATTAAAATATATTCTTTTTTTATTTAAAATTGAAAAAACCCATCCCAATAAAGCAAAGCTTAAAAATATAAAAACTGGAAATCTAAAAAATGATAAAAAATGACTAGGCTGAAAAGTAAAATTTAGAAAATAATCTAAATTAATTAAGAGAGGAAGTGACCAAACAGATAAAAGTAAAAAGGACAACAAAAAATGCCAAAAATAGATTTTAATTACATTATATTTTTTAAATAAGAAATAATCTCCTATTAAAAAAGCTAACCAGATAATAAGCGCGGCTTCACCAATATGTATATTGGTAATTAAAATTAAAAAAAGTAAAATAACTGACCAAAAAAAATTTTTTTTACTCTTAAACGCATCCACAAAGGAAAACAACCATAATACTAATAATGGTCCAGCAAAAAGTTGAGAATAGAGGCCACTTCTAAAACTAGCTAAAAAACTTAAACCACCAGTAGAAAATGAAAAGGGGGATAATAGAAAAAAGAGAAAAATTAAAGCACTAAAAAACGATTCTAATTTATTTAAACCAAACTTTTTTGGTAAAAAATAAGCAGTAATAACTAAAAAAATGATTGAAAATATAACTAAAAATTTAAATATAAAGACAAATTTAAAAGGCAATAACCATGCCAAAAAACCAAGAAAAAAATAACTAGCCGGGGGATAACCTAAAGGAAATACCATGCCAGCATTCCAAGAAAAAGTCCATCCAAAAAGCCTGGGAAACATTTCTTCAGCATACACCTTAGCAATAGCAAAATGATTAGCTCCATCCCAACCACCAACAGACAGAAGCTCAGAATCTTTTAAAAATTGACTTAAAAAAGAAAAACTATAAACTAAGAAAATCAAGCTCAACAATGAAATAAAAAATGCGTCTGTTTTAATAAATTCTATTAATCTTTTTTGTATTCTTCTAATCATGCTATTATTCTAAATCTCTTTTTTCAACTACTAACTGTCCCTCTATTAGTTTTTGACTATAAACCTTTGAATAAAAACTATAAACTCCGGGTTCTAAATCCTTTACTACAAATTGATCCTTTCCATAAGCACCTACAGCCAACACTACATCTTCTAGGGCGCTGTCCTCAAAAGTTAAAGTGTAGGTTCCCTGGTCTAAAGAATTTAAAACTAAATCAATTTTTTCATCAGAATATACATTTATTTTAGAAGGATTAAAACCATTTATATTCACAGAAACTAAAATATTTCTACTTGTTTCGAATATACTTGTTTCCTTATTTTGATCTTTCTTGGATGTATTTACTTTAGAAGCATGACTATAAGATTGATTATACGATGAAAAATTATAACCCTCAAAATGAAAATTCTTTTTCGGCAAAACAAACCAAAAAAAACCTAATATTATTATAGCTATAAATATTTTTATAAAAAAAATTTCTTTTTTAGACATATTAAAGAAAATAAAAATATTATTATTAAATTTATATCGAAATTATAACATAAGAATAAAAATAAAAAAACCGCTTTATTGAAAAGCGGTTATAATTTTATTCCCTTAACCTATAAAAAATGTAGTACCCCACTGAAAAAATGGCATAATTGCTATAGATAAATTTTAAAGGTATTGACAAATATATATAAATATGCTATAATATAGTTAGATAAGATAACCTGAATTCACCCCTGAAG
>CAYMGT010000001.1:5425-57474 GCA_964390115.1 uncultured Gammaproteobacteria bacterium | reverse complement strand
TAATTAAGATATGAATAATAAGTTAGAAAAAAAAATTCATTTAATAGCTGTGGACATGGGATACGGGCATCAAAGAGCCGCTTATCCACTAATACCGCTTAGTTATAATGGTATAGTTACAGCTAATAACTATGAAGGTATAGATTTACAAGAAAAAAAAAGTTGGGAAGGAAACAAGAGGGGTTATGAGTTTATATCTTATTTCAAGAAACTGCCAATTGTAGGAGACTTAGTTTTTTCTGTTATGGATTATTTTCAAAAAATTGATAATTTTTATCCCAAAAGAGATCTTTCAAAACCATCTTTTCAGCAAAAATTTTTTTATAAAAAAATAAAAAAAGGTTTAGGTAAAAAATTGATTGATAAATTAAACAAAAATCCACTACCCCTAGTTACCTCTTTTTTTGTTAGTGCTTATTTTGCTGAATACTATAATTATATGGGCGAAATATATTGTATTGTTTGTGATGCAGATATTTCACGGGCTTGGGCGCCACTTAAACCAAAAGAATCTAAAATTAAATACTTAGTACCGAATAAACGAGTTAAGGAAAGATTAAAACTATATGGTGTAAAAGATGACAATATCTTTATTAGCGGCTTTCCCCTTCCTAGTGAAAATATTGGAAATAATAAAAATATTTTAAAAAAAGATTTACAAGAAAGAATTATTAATCTAGATCCAACGGGAGTTTATAGAAAAAAATATAAAAAATTAATTGAAGATTATTTAGGACCAGTTGATTACAAGGCTAAAATAAAAAGACCACTGACAATTACTTTTGCTGTTGGTGGCGCAGGCGCACAAAGAGATCTTGGTGTTGAGATATTAAAGAGTTTACAAAAAGAAATAGAAAAAAATGAAATGAAATTAAATTTAATAGCCGGTAGTCGCCTAGATGTATATAGTTTTTTTAAAAAAAATGTAGAAAATTTATGCCCTAATACTAAGTCTGTGAAAATTGTTTATAATGAAAATAAAGTAGAATATTTTAAAGAATTTAATCAAGTTTTACGAACAACTGATATTTTATGGACTAAACCCTCAGAGCTTACGTTCTATTCCGGACTAGGAATACCTATTATTATGTCAGAACCCATAGGGTCACAAGAGCACTATAATAGAGAGTGGCTTTTAGCTATTGGAGCTGGTATTGACAGTGAAAAAGTGAATTTTACCGATCAATGGCTTTTTGACTGGCTTCGTTCAGGTTGGTTAGCTGAAGCGGCTATGCAAGGTTTTTTAGATGCTCCTAATACAGGAACTGAGAATATAGAAAATATTGTTTTAAACAACAAAGTAAAGGAAATTGATGACATTCATTTATTGTAATTAATAATTAAAAATAATTTATGAATTGGCTAGTATTAGCAATTTTAGCGTATTTTATATTAGCTTTAGTTAATATATTTGATAAATTTTTACTAGACAAGGTCTTACCTAGTAGCAGAGCTTATACTTTTTTGGTTGGTGTTTTAGGTTTAGTGGTTTTTTTATTAGCCCCTTGGTTTTTATTATGGCCAGGTGTAGAGCTTTTATTTTTTAATCTAGTTATTGGGGCGTTTTTCCCCTTAGCCCTGTTACTTTTCTACTATGCTTTAAAAGAGGGTGAAGCTTCTAAAGTATTACTCCTTATAGGTGGTCTAGTGCCTGTTTTTACCCTTATATTGTCAGTTTTATTCTTAAATGAAAGGTTTAGTGCTTACCAATGGCTAGCAATAACCCTACTTTTAATAGGAACTTTTTTAATTTCATGGATACCTGAGGAAAAAAATAGGTGGGAAAAAGTATTAATAAAATTTAAATTGAAAAAACAAGAAAATTTTAAAGCCATTTTAGTTTCTTTGGGAGCAGCTTTGTTTTTCGCTATGTTTTTTGTTGGAAATAAAATTGCTTTTAATAATCAGGAGTTTATGAGTGCGTTTATATGGATGAGGGGAGGAAGTTTTCTGTTGGTTTTATTTCTACTAATTTCTAAGAAATCTAGACATAAAATATTTTCTGCTATTACGGGTATGAAAAAGAAAAAGGCGGGAATTTTTGTTTTTAATCAGGGTTTATCAGCTGGTGGTTTCTTTTTGCAGAATTTTGCTATAAGTTTACATTCGGTAGCTCTAGTTAGCGCCTTGCAAGGTGTTCAATATGTCTTTATAATAATACTAGGGATTATTTCTACTATATTTTTTCCTAAAATTATTAAAGAAAATATTTCCAGAAATATTATTTTACAAAAAACTTTTGCAGTTTTGTTTATATTTCTAGGCTTATATTTCCTCTCTAAGTAAATGAAAAAAAACAATAAAAAAATGATTATATTTATTATTTGTATTATTTTACTTATTTTTTTATGGTGGTTGTTTAAGGTTGCCAAACACTATCCTAAAGAAATTAATCTTGAAGCACCAATAAATTATTTTGGTGTAACCTTTTCTACTAAGTTCGCTAAAGAATTAAACTTGAGCTGGCAGGATCTTTATTTAGAAACATTAAATGATTTAGATATAAAAAATATTCGTTTACCAATATATTGGGATGAGGTGGAAAAACAGGCAGGGGTTTATGATTATTCAATTTATGACTATATCATTGAAGAGGGGGAGAAGAGAGGGGTTAATTTTGTAATTAACGTGGGTTATAGGTTGCCTCGTTGGCCCGAGTGCCACTTTCCCACCTGGACAAATAATGTTAGTCAAATCAAGAGAGATGAAAAATTACTAGATTATATAGCTCAGACTGTTGATAGATATAAGGAGAATAGCAGTGTTAAGTATTGGCAGGTAGAAAATGAGCCATATCTAGGTAGTTTTGGTGTTTGTCCCAAGTTAGACGAAGAAATACTAAAGAAAGAGGTTTCTTTGCTTAAAAATCTGGACAAAAGACCAATAATTATTTCAGCCTCAGGTGAATTAAGTACCTGGAAAAAAGAAAGAAGATTAGGTGATATTTTGGGGATTACAATGTATAGAGTTGTGCATAATTCAAATTTTGGATTTATTCGCTACCCCTTTGGTTTTAAGCATTATGTCTACAAGAGTCGCTTATTTAATATTAAAACAGATGATATCATGATCATGGAGTTACAGGCAGAGCCATGGGTATCTAAGGGGAAAATGTCAGAAATGAATCAAGAAGAGATTGATAAGTCTTTAAGCGTTAAACAATTTAAAGGTAATTTACAAACTGCAATTAACACTAAGTTTAAAAACATTTATCTCTGGGGTTTGGAGTGGTGGTATTTACAGAAGGAAATGGGCAATGAAGCGTACTGGGAAGTAGCTAAAGAAATATTTAAGAAATAAAGTAATGTTGTCAATAATAATACCAACTTTAAATGAAGAATGTACTCTACCTAAATTATTAGAATCAATAAGGAGTCAAGATTTTAAAAATTATGAAATTATTGTGTCTGATGCAAATTCTGAAGACGGGACACAACAAATAGCTAAAAAATTTGGTTGTATTTTAGTGAGCAGTAAAAAGAGACGACCAGCTTGTCAAAGAAATAACGGAGCTAAAAAAGCTCAGGGCGAATGGTTTTTATTTTTAGATGCTGATAGCGAAATACCAGAGGATTTTTTAAAGAATACAGTAAGGGAAGTAGAAAAAAAAAATTTAAAGGCAGCGGGCTTTTATATTAAAATTAAAAAAAAAGGATATTTTTATAAATTTTTTACTACGGCCTTAAATTTTTTATTTAAAATTAGTCAATGTATACGCCCAACTTCAATTGGCGTGGCTATTTTATCCAACAAAAAAGTTCATTTTGAAATTGGTGGTTTTGATGAGAGTTTGTTAGTTGCAGAAGATTATGATTATACTTATAAGATATTTAAAAAAAATAAAATAAAAATGATCAATTCTACTTTTGTGTATTATTCACCACGTAGACTTGAAAGAGAGGGAAGGGTTAAAGTTATTCTAAAATGGCTTAAATTAACTTTTTATGTTCTTATTTGTGGATCTGTAAGAAAAAAAATTGTTGAATATGAATTTGGTAATCATAATTAATTAAGTAGAATAAATTAATTTTAATTTATATTTTATGAAAATACGCCCAACAGGAGTTTTAGTTAAAAATAATAAGATATTACTTCTGGATTAGAATGTTAATTCTGGGCGAAAGTGGGCTCTTCCAGGAGGAACACTTGAAAAAGGCGAAACACTTGAAAATTGTTTGATTAGGGAAATGCGAGAAGAAACCGGTTTATATGTAAAAATCAATAAGCTATTATACGTTAATGATTATTTTAGAGACGATATTTATGTTTTGCATATTATGTTTCTTGTTGATGAGGTTAGCGGTTCTTTGGGAAAAACAACAGATATAGATACAGAAGAAATTCGAGATGTAAGAATGATATTAATTGATGATCTTGAAAAATTAGGCTTTGATTCAAAATTTGTTAATTTGATTAAGAATAATTTTCCCGATTCGGGAAGCTATAAAGGCTTAAAAAGCAATATCGGACTATAGTTTTTGATTATCTGGTTTTTTATTTCGATTATAGTTATTTTAAAATATATAATAAATAACAAAAAACACTAGTAAAATAGTGCTTTTTTATATATACATAGCTGAGCGGGTAGGGGGAATCGAACCCCCATCTTCAGCTTGGAAGGCTGACATAAAAAACCATTATACGATACCCGCTAATTGTAATTTATATGATAAAGCAAAAAATTGGTTTAGTCAACTTTAATTGATATACTATTAGTATTATATGAAAAAGAAAATTTCTAAAAAAAGATTAACTTATTATATTTTAGCTGTTGTTATATTAATAGTATTTTTATTTTTTTTAATTTATAAAAAAAATAACTTAATTGATGATAACTACTTAATTAAAGTAAGTTTGGGCGATTGTTATTTTAATTTAGAACCAGTCTCATCACCAAGTGGTTGGTATAAAGGTCTTAGCGATAGAGAGGTTATGGAAAAACATCAGGGTATGTTATTTATATTTCCAAATTATAAAAAAAGGAACTTTGTTATGAGAGGCATGAAGTTTCCTTTAGATATTATTTATTTAAAAGACAATAGAGTTGTTAATATTGAGCAGGGTAAAGTGCTAACTAGTCAATTAAATACGTTAACTGAATATAAAAGCTATGGTGAGGTAAATATGGTGGTGGAAATTAGACAGGGCGTTGCTGATGAGTGTAAAGTTACTGAGGAGTCTGAATTAATTATAATTAATTAACTTACGATTTATTTATTATATTTTTTTTGTTATAATAAGTATTAGAAATAGGTTTAAAAAATAATCTTAAAAATATGATTTCATTACAGTTAATAAGTGTATATCTTTTTACTTTGTCAGCTTTTTTTATTATCGACATGATTTGGCTGGGTTTAATTTCAGCTAAATTATATCAAAAAAGTTTAAAGGATGTTATAAACTTAGATTTTAAAATAGGTCCAGCTATTATTTTTTATATATTATTCGTATTGGGTTTATTCATTTTTGTTATAGAACCCGCCCATGGAGTAGCTGATTTTTCTAATGTGGGAATATATGGAGCTATTTTCGGTTTAATTTCTTATGCTACATATGATTTAACTAATTTATCAACTATTAAGAAATGGCCTACTAAACTAGTTATAATTGATATGATCTGGGGTGCTATTTTAGGGTCTCTTACTTCATTAATTGGTTATTTATTTTTCAATCTTATCATTAAATAAGTGAAGATAAATTTATCTAAAGAAAATAAAATATTGTTTTTATTTCTTTATGTAGTTTTCGCAAGCTTTGTGGTATATTTTGTTATACCAAATTATTTTACTTCTATACTAATTGTCTTAGCGGTTCCTGCACTAATAAATTTTTACTGGTTAAAAAAAGCTAGAGCTAAGGTGTTATTCTTTTCTTTTATAACCACTCTACTTTTTGCTCCACCAATTGAATTATTAGCTCGAATGGCCAATGCTTGGGATGTCTCATCAATATTTATGCGTCCTTTTGGTCTTATACCTTGGGAAAATATCCTATTTGCTTTTCTAAACTTCTTTTGGGTACTGAGTTTTTATGAGTATTTTTTTGATAGTGAAAAAAAATTTTTTGATATATCTCGTAAATTTAAATATCTATTTTTTTTATATTTAATTTTATCAATAGTAGTATATATTCTATTCTTTAATAACCCTAGCTTATTAGCAACTGATTATTATTTACTTGGTTTAATTTTTCTTTTACCTGCGTTTATATTTTTACTATTAAAATTTCCTCATATTTTTAAAAAAAGCCTATTTACCATAGCCTTCTTTGCTTTAGTTTTTTTATTTTATGAAATAGTTTCAATGAGTATTGGTCATTGGTGGTGGCCAGGTAACTACTTATTAACAATAAGTTTATCGGGTATGATTTTTCCTATTGATGACATTGTTATTTGGTATTTTTTATCTACCCCCACTTTAATTCTGGGTTATGAGTTTTTTGTAGATGATAATAGATAGGTTTAATAAAGCTTATTTACAGATTTTTTAGTAAATTAACTTCTTCAGCGATTAAATTTCTACTTTTTCCTATGGGTAGATTTTTTAATTGAAGGCTAGCAATAGATAATCTTTCAATATCTAAAACTTGTATATTAAAAGATAAGAACATTTTTCTAATTTGTCTATTTAAACCTTGAGTTAAAATTATCTCGTATTTATATCTATCTAATTCTTTAATAAATTTCATTTTTGCAAATTTACCTTTTTCAATTTCAATTCCTTGTAAAAACTTTTGTTTAACTTCTTTGAATGATATGTTATGGTTTTTTGTTTTCACAATATATTTTTTTTCATGTTTAAATTTGGGATGAGAAAGTTTGTAGGCTAAGTCACCATCTGAAGTCAAAAGAATTAAACCTTTGCTATCTTTATCTAAACGTCCAACAATTATAAGTTTAGTGTTGTTTTGCAATAACTCAAAAATATTTTTTTCATTTTTAAAGATTCTATTTGTACAAACATAAGATGCTGGCTTGTTAAGCGCTATATAGATAAATTTATCATTTACTATGGTTATTTTTTTACCTGATACAACAATATTATCTGAAACATTAACTCGGTCTCCTAGTTGAGCCTTTTCTTGGTTTACTAATACTAATCCTAGACGAATTAATTCTTCAGCTTTTCTACGAGAACATAAATTAGAGCTAGCTATAGCTTTTGTCAGCGGCATTTTTTCCATTGTTGTGTTTTATAATATTAATTGAAAGTAAAGATAAAAGTAACCAAAATAAAATACTTAAATCATTTTTAAAATACGGTACATCTACTAGCCCATGGACTATAATAGTAGTCATCGAGGCTAGTAGACCCAGATTTAAAAGTTTGTTTGTGTATCTTTTTTTCAACAAAATAAGTAATTTAGAAAAAAATTTTATAGTAATTATTAAGTAAACCACTAAACCCAGTAATCCCAGTTCAACCCAAAAATTTAAAAAAATATTATGTGGATATAAATAAATTTCTAGTGGCTGCCAGGATTTTTTTCTAAATTCATCATTGAACATAACTTTATTTAACCATTTTGAATCATTATAATCTTTAATAAATATACCTTCCTGATGATAAGGTTTTACAGATTTTTGATAATTACTGAGCCCAGCACCGCTTATTAATAATCTTTCTTCAGACATCATTTTCCAAGTTTCTGACCATTGAGCTAGACGAATTTGACCAGATTTATCTTGTAAATAAAGCTTGCTTTTCAAGTTTTCAGTGTAAGACGTGTTAGAAAATAGTATAATTAAAAAAATCACCACTATAGAGGAGGTTAAAAGACGGGTTTTTTTGTTATAAAAAAACAAAAAAACAACTGTAGCTACCGTTAAGGCTATTAAAGCGCCTTCAGATTTAGCAAAATATATTGCTGAAATAGATGTTATCATGGAAAAAATAATAACAATCAAGCCGAGTATATAGTTTAAGTTATTAAAAAGTTTTTCTTTTTTAAAGTAATCAATTAGTAGGCTAAAGCTTAACATAAAAATCGGAGCTAAATAAAGACCAACTGCATTAGGATAACCAAAAAAAGACACAACCCTTCTGGTTTCTTCTCTGGCCCAAAAATCGTTAAAGATAAAATTACCCGTAAAATATTGATATATTGCAACTAAGGATACTGCTAAAGCGGAAAAAGTTAGAGACCAGATAATTTTTTTCCAATCATTTTTTTTAAAGAAATAATTAACTATTAAAATATAGAGCATTATCGGTTCCAGAAAATAAGCCTTTAAAATACCAAGAGAACTACTTGAAAAATTACTTACAGCGACTGCTAATAAGACCGAAAGCAACCAAAAAATTATTTCATTTTGAAAAGGATATTGATTATTTATATTTTTTTTAGTTTTAAGATTTTTATATAAATTTTTATAATTACCCACAAGCCAAACTAAAAAAGAAATAACAATTTGTAACTCTAGCAGAGTTAAAGGAAGGCTTAGCAAGGTAAAACGTATTAAATAAGAAGGTAAGGAGAAAAATAGTAACAATAATGCCAATCTAGGTCGGTAAATAGATATAGCCAAATATAAGCTTAAATAAATTATGATTAGTATTTCCATATATATTATTATAACATTTTTAAAAGTTTAAAACTAAAAAGAATTGTTAAATTTTAACAATTCTTTTTATAATAATCGCTATTATGTTTTAAACTCTTTCTACGTATTCTCCCGTGTCAGTGTTTACTTTAATAACATCTCCTTCGTTTATAAACAAAGGGGCATTTATTTTTGTACCTGTTTCTATTTCTATGGTTTTTGTTACATTGCCAGCAGAATTTCCTTTAACTCCAGGAGGTGAAGATATAACCTTAAATTCCATTTTTATTGGTAATTCTATTGTTACGGGACGATCTTGAAAATATAAGACGTTTACTTCAACACCTTCTTTTAAAAATCTGAACTGTTCACCAATCTCTTCTAAGCTAATTGAAAATTGTTCATAATTAGAGTTATTCATAAAGTAAGCCTCTGTTTCATTTTGATAAAGAAAGTCAGCTTTTTGTTTTTCAATTTCTGCCTCTTGAGCCTTGTCGTTACCTTGAAAAGTTTTTTCTAAAACAGATCCAGTAAAAACGTTCTTTAATTTAGTTTTTAAAATTGCGCCCCCTCTAGCCATTTTGTGATGATTAGAATTAACTATCACATAAGGCTCGTTATTTATTTCAATAATTTTTCCTGTTTTAATCTCATTAAAATTTAACATAGCTGTGTAATTATTTTATTTATGTGTAGCAGCTAACAAAGCTACAACTCTAGCTCTTTTTACAGCTGTGGCTAGTTTTCTCTGGTGCCAACTACAAATACCAGTTCTTTTTCCGGGTAAAATTTTCATGTAAAAATTCATAAATTTACGTAAAGTTCTAACATCTTTATAATCCACTTCTAAATTATTTACACAAAAATAACATTGTTTTTTATTATTCATATTTTTTTATTAGTATTATTTTTTAAAAAGGTATGTCTTCAACCTTAATTTCTTCATCTTTAATTACTTCTTCTTGTTGAATTACGGGGATATTGTTGGCGCTATTGTTTTTATTATTATTCATTTGACCAGAAGTTTGTCCTTTACTATCTAGCATTATCATATTTTCCATTACAATTTCAGTTTTATATCTTTTGTTTCCATCTTGACCTTCCCAGTCGCTAGTCTGTAATCTTCCCTCAACGTATACTTTTGAACCTTTTTTTAAATATTGAGAACAAATCTCGGCTAATTTTCTCCAAGCAACAATGTTGTGAAACTCAGCTTTATCTTGTTTTTGACCAGATTGATCAGTCCAGGAAAGGTTAGTTGCTACTGAAAAAGAAGCTACTGCTTGTCCCGAAGTAGTGTTTCTAAGTTCAGGATCTCTAGCAACATTCCCTATAATCATGGCTTTGTTTAAATTCATATGATTATTGTTTGTTGATAGTTACTTAATTGAAGAAAAAATCAACAAAGTTAATATTATTTAATTAAGTCTTTAGCATCTAATATTCCTTGTAACTTATCATCTAGATTCTTTAAGTCATCTTTTTCTTCTTGACTAGTTCTTTTAATCTTTTTTTTGCTGTCGGATTTATCCGATAGCTCTTTTTTTTCTGTTTTTTTAGTTGTATTCTTTTTATTTTCAGAACCTTCTTTGGAAACGTTTTTGTCTACTTTTTTATTTTTTTGATCTTTTTCTTCTTTAGCATCTTTCTCTTTTTGATTTAACTCTTCTTGTTTCTTTTTCTCTTCTAAGATTTGTTCTAAACTTTGTTCTTTAATTTTAACAATTTGATGGCGGATAATTTTGTCTGATAAACGCATTAAATTATTTAATTCTTTAAGATTTTTTCTATCAAGATCAAATTTAATTAGTTGATAATAACCAAAGTGGTTATGATTTATTGGATAAGCTAATTTTTTCTTACCCCAAAATTCTTCATAAATTATTTTACCATCTTCTTTGGTAATTAATTTATTTACATCTTCAATGATTTTTTTAGCCTCTTCTTCGGTATATTGGTTAGGGATAATGAAGAGTATTTCGTAGTGCCCATCTCCAGCTGGTTTTGTTTTTGACATATTTTTTCTTATTATACTTCTTTAGCCTTGTAGAAAGCTTAAAGTAAAATTAAATTATTTATAAATAAAAATCCCCAGCATTACAAAACGCTCGGGTTTTTGTAATACCTTTATTCTAGGCTAATTAAGACTAGAACTCATTGAAATAAATCAATTCATGGGAAAGGTATAATATTGTTAAATTTATATTATTATAACATGATAATAGAAAAAAGCAAGGGACGAATATAATCCCATAGGATTTGTAATTATAATAAAAGTGTTATATTCTTAAATTATGAAAAAAATAGCTTTTATACTGGGAAACAATTTAGGAGTCTCTTTGGCAGAGGTTTTTTCTTTACTTAAGAAAGATGATTGTCAGTTAGTTAATCAAGTAGCTATTTTTGATTTAGCTATAAGTGAAAATGAAATAAGTATATTAATGCAAAAATTGGGTGGTTGTATAAAAATTGGTGAAGTTTCTTTTATAGCCTCAGCTCAAGACTTAAAAATTAAGCTTAAAAAAGCTGTTATAGAAGAATTTGAGAAAAAAAATATTAGTAGTAAGTTTAATTTTGGTTTTTCTAGTTTTGATAATTTTAATTTTGACTATAAAAAAATAGCTATTGAAATTAAAGAGGATTTAAAGGCGAGAGACGCTAGTTCGAGATGGGTTAATTTATTAACTAGAGCCACTGATTCAGCTAGTTCATATCACAACAAGCTAATAAGTGATAGAGGCGTGGAGTTTTTATTAATTAAACAGGGAGAAACTTATACAGCTATAAAGATTTTAGAATTACAAGCGTTTTTTGATTATTCTGATAGAGATTACGGTCGCCCCAAAAGAGATAGTTTTTCAGGCATGTTGCCACCTAAGTTAGCTAAAATAATGCTAAACTTAGGTGAATTTTCTCCTGAAAAAAAATTACTTGACCCTTTTTGTGGATCAGGAACAATTATTAGTGAAGCGCTGCTTTTAGGGGCAAAAAATATCGTTGGTTCTGATATATCAAAAAAAGCTATTTCTGACACTAGGGATAATATAGACTGGTTAAGCAAAAAATATAATTTAGCTGGATTTGAATTAAAATTAATTAAACACAAAGTTGAAAATATTTCTGAATTTTTTGAAAAAAATACTTTTGACACTATTATTACTGAACCCTATCTTGGACCACAAAGAGCAAGGGTTGATTATTTACAAACTAAAAAAGAATTAGAGTGTTTATATTCTCAGACTTTAAAGGAGTTATTTATTATTTTAAAACCAGATGAAATTTTAGTTATTATCTGGCCAGTTTTTTCACCAGAAAATAATCCTATTTATTTAGATATAGACTTAAATAAATTTAAGTTGATTACTTGGGATTTTTTACAAAAAAATAAACTTAGTACTTTCAGAAAAACTTTAATTTATGGACGAAAAAATCAAAAAGCTTGGCGCGAAATTTTAATATTAAAAAAACCTAAAGTTTAGAAATAAGCTTAGGTTTTATAACTACCTATTTATTAATTAAAAAAATACAAACATCTCCATCTTTCATTGTATAGTTTTTACCCTCAATTCTTACTTCTCCCTGTTCTTTGGCTTTACTTATTGAACCAATTTGTAATAATTTTTCCCAATTAATAACTTCAGCTCTAATAAATAATTTTTCAAAATCTGTATGTATAGCCGATCCAGCCCGAGGGGCTAGTGAACCAGATTCTATAGTCCAAGCCCGACTTTCTTCTGGGCCAGTGGTAAAAAAAGTATCTAAATTTAACAGCTTATAAGAAGCTGAAATTAGTTTATCTAAACCACTTTGTTTCAAGCCTAATTCTTCTAAATATTCTTTTTGCTCGCTTTCACTTAATTCCATTATTTCCTGTTCTAACTTAACGTTTATAAAAAGAATATTTTTAAAATTTTTAGATTCCAGTTCTTGCCCAGAAAAATCTTTTTCATCAGCATTTAAAACATAAATAAGTGGTTTGGCGGTGAGTAAATTTAAATACCTTATAACCTCAGATTCTTTTTCCGTAAGTGACATATCCCTAACAGCTATTCCCTTTTCTAGTTCATCAGCAATTTTTTGTAAAATTTCCTTAAAGATTAGAGCCTCTTTATCACCAGACTTAGATTCTTTTTGACTTTTTTCGAGTCTTTTTTTAATAGTCGCCATATCTGCAAATAATAATTCCAAGTCAATAGTCTCTCTATCCTCTTCGGGGTCTATTTTACCTGAAATATGAACAACGTTTTCATCTTTAAAACCTCTAATAACTTCACAAATAGCATCACATTCTCTTATATTAGCTAAAAACTGGTTTCCCAGACCTTCTCCCTCGTGCGCCCCTCTAACAAGGCCAGCTATATCCACAAATTCAATGGCTGTGTGAATAGTCTTTTTAGATTTAGACATATTAGATAATAAATCTAATCTTTTATCGGGCACTGTGACAACACCAACATTAGGGGAGATAGTGCAAAAAGGATAATTAGAAGCTTCTACTTGTTTTTTAGTAAGTAGGTTAAATAAACTAGATTTACCAACATTGGGCAATCCGACAATAGCTAATTGCAAACTCATAATGTTTTAGTTATTTTTTAGTGCACCCCTTTTTACACATAGAGGTGTAGAGTATAGGTACAAAAATTAAATTTAAAAGGGTGGAAAATAGTAAGCCAAAAATAATAGAAACACTTAAACCTCGCCATAGTTCACTGGCAAAGATTAAAGGAATTATACCCACAATGGTGGTAATTGAGGTAATAAGTATTGGTTGCATTCTAGCGATACCGCCTTCGATAACAGCTTCATGGAAATCAAGTCCATTTTTAATATTTTTATTGATTCTATCAATTAAAACAATTCCACCGTTTACCACTATTCCCGCTAAGGAAACTATACCAATAAATACACTAATAGAAAAGGACATGTTAAGGACAATTAAACCAAATATAACACCAATAATAGATAATGGTAAGGAGAATAAAATAATGAGCGGTTGTTTAAATGAATTAAATTGTAAAATTAAAATCATGGCTATTAAGAGTACAGCTATAATCATGGAAAGAGCCATTTCTTGAAATGATTTATTTAGATCTTCATTTTCTCCACCAATTTCAACAGAAGTATTTTCTGGTAATGATAAACTATTTTTATATTCTAAGAAGTCTTGTGTTATGTTTTGTAAATTACCACCTTTTTCAAGGTCGGCTGTAATAGTGGCTATTTGCTTACCTTCTTTATGATCTATAGATAAAAGGGACGGTTCTATTTTAACATCAGCCAGCTGTTTTAAATAAACCGTTTGCCCAGTAGGAGTAAGTAAAATAAGTTCTTTTAAGTCGTTTATATTTTTAAATTCTTCCTTAGCATATTTTACCACTATATCCACATCTTCATTTTCAATATTTATAACTGAAGCAGTTGTTCCAAATATAGCACTTCTTACTGTAGAAGCTATAGCACTGGCACTAAGGCCATAGTAGTTAGCTTGTTGCTTATTGATAGTGAAAACAAATTCTCCAGTGGCATCAGTCAAGCTGGAATTTACATTAATTATCTTATTTTGGGAATTCAAGTAATCTTCTATCTGTTCACTTAAATTTCCTAAATACTGGTTATTGTTAGAAAATATTCTAATCTCTATTGGAGATCCGGTCGGGGGTCCAGCACTTAATTCATCAATAGTTATTTTAGCACCAGAAACCGCAGTTATCTCATCTCTTAGTTTTTCAGATATCTCTATACTAGATAGATCTCTTTCTTTAGCAGGTTTTAAATTAACCGTAATGTTAGCTTTATTTTGTGAGTTAGAAGAGGCACTGGAACCAGAGAAAGCACTTATTTGAGATCCTATATTAGTAACGTAATTTTCTAAACTTTCACTGTCTTTTATTATATTTTCAACTTCCTGAGTTATTTTTTCAGTTTTCTCTAAATTAGAGCCAGCTGGAAGTTCAATGTTTATATAGAAGTAATCAAAATCTATTTTAGGAAACATTTCTATTCTTACGAGACCACTTATAGGCATGGCTACGGCGATAAAAAACAACATAAGAGCTCCAATTATAACGGAAACACGCCTTTTTTTATAAGGAAGTATTTTTTCTAAAGTTTTTCTATAATTTACTGCTAATTTATCTATAATTTTTTTTATAAATACATGTCTACGTTTTTCTTTAGAGTCCCCATTCGCATGTTTTTTAATTTTAATAAATCTAGTAACTAAAGTAGGGATAATAATTAAGGCTACAAATAGACTAGATAAAAGAGTAATGGTTAAAGTTTTTGGAAGAATGCCAATATATTCACCCATAATACCTGAAACTAAAAGTAAGGGTAAAAAAGCAGAAACAGTGGTTAGAGTTCCGGAAGTTATAGCTGCTTTAAAATTCCATATAGATAAAATAGCTGCTTTATATATAGATTTTTTATGTTTTTCTGTGTATTCATTAATTCCCTCAATAATTACAATAGCGTTATCAACCATAAGGCCTAAAGACAGAACTAAAGCAAAGAGAACCATTGTATTTAAAGTCATGCCCTGAAATCTTAAGAACATAAAAGACATTAAAAATGCTATTGGTACAGCTAGAGCAGTTATTATGGCCCCCCTAAGACTTAGTATAGCTAATAATATTAAAGCGATGAGAATAAAGGTTTGTATGGCGCTACTACCTAGTATACTTAAATCTTTTTTTATAAAAACTGAATTATCATTAGTTTTTTCAATTTTCATTCCTGTTGGTAGTATATTTGATTTTTTTAGTTCATCAATGGTTTCTTGAGAATTTTCTACAATATTTAAAATATTACCACCTTGTTTTTTATAGACCTGAAGAGAAATAGTATTTTGCGGACTGGTTCCAGGATAACCAATACGAGACTCAGTATTTTTTTCCTTAAAAGTATCTTTTACATTGGCTATATCTTTTAAAAATACCGGAGAATTATCATATGTGGCGATAACAAGATTTTCTAAATCAAGACTCTGCCCAACCTTGCCTTTTACTCTAACATTGTATCTAAAATTATCTATTTCCATTGTTCCAGCTGGTAAACTAAAATTGTTAATACTAATAGAATTTACAACTTGAGAAAGTGATAGGTTGAATAAGCTCAATTTAGTTTGATCAATTATTACTTGAAACTCTCTTTCTAGACCACCAATAATTTCTACTTTTGATACATCTTTAACTCCATCTAGTTCACCTTCTAATATGTCAGCGTATATTTTTAATTGTTGGTCGTCGTAGTCACCAATTAGAGAATAGGTAACAATTGGATAGTCGCTTAAGCGAATTTCACTTACCTTAGGACTGTCTACTTGACTAGGTAGAGATGGCTCAGCTAAATCAACCGCTTCTCTTAATTTACGTAAACTTTCTTGTAAATCAGCACTAGCATTAAATTCTACAAAAATTGAAGAAAAACCCAAGGCAGAAGTTGAAGTAAAGTTGTTTAAATTTTCTAGATTTTTAATCTTATCTTCAATTTTATTAGTTACCGTGGTCTCCACATCTGAGGGACTAGCCCCAATATACATTGTACTAACTAGAGCGTAAGGCACTTTTACCTCGGGTTCAGACTCTTTAGGGATTGTAAATAGTGCCACTAAACCAAAGACAATAATGGCTATAATAATTAAATAGGTAAAACGATAGTTTTTAATAAAAAAACCTAACCATGAATTTTGTTCTTTTTTAAAAGACCTATCTAATTTTTCAGAGATTTTTTCTTGATAGTTCATATTATTTAGTCATTATTAAGTCTCCATCTTGAAGTAGTTTAGTTCCAGAAACTATCACCTGATCATTAGCCTTAATTCCATTATTTATTTCAATAAGATTTTTTTCAGTTTCTCCAAGCGTAACCACAGATTTTTTAGCGATTAATTGATTATTTTCTGATTTTATAGCCAAGAAAACATAGTTCTCTGTTTGAGTTATATGTACAGCTTCTAAAGGAATTTTTACTACACCATTTTCAATTGTTTTACTATCTCTTTGTTTAATTTTAATGTTTATAAAAGTACCTGGAGTTAATTTTTTTTCAGAATTATCAACCAGACCTTCAATTTTAATTTTCTTAGTAATTGGATCTGCGTTAGGAGAAATAGTGCTTATTTCTGTTTCAATTTCATCATTAATGATAATTTTTTGACCAACACTTAAGCCAATAGCACTATCTGGTGAAATATTGGCTTCAATTTTTAACATATCTAATTTAGCAATTTCTGCAATTTTTTGCCCAGGATTTAGTTCAGTGCCTATTTCTATAGTTTTAGCAGTAATTTGACCAGAAATTGGTGCTTTGATAACTAAATTTGATAACTGTTCTTGGTTTAAATTAAGTTGACCTAGAGCGTTGTCTACTTGCGAGCTGGCCGCAAGAATTTGCTGTTGCTTGGCTTGTTGACTAGATTGTAGAGTAATTAGAGCGTTATTAGCTGATAATTCAGCTAAGTTTAATTGATTTTTTGCAGACTCTACAGAGTTCTCTAAACTTATTAGCTCTTTTTCTTGATTTATTTTTAAAGTTTTTAGATTATTTAAGGTATTTTCAGCTAATTGTAATATTCCAATCATTTGTGAATATAAGCCAGAAAAAGCTTGTCTTTGAGCATCAAGACTTGATTGGCTTAAGTGACTACTGGAGACTGTTTTATCCAGAACTACAATAGTATCATTAATTGTCTTTTTACTCAGTTTAATTACATTTATTACTTTTTCTAAAGAAATTTCTAAATTATCTTTATTTACTTCCACATTCATTATATTGTTATACTCTCTCTTAGTCTCTAAATAATCATTTTTTGCCATGTTTAAAGCAGTAAAGTCTTTAGCGCTTAAAGTTTGAGAGATTCCTGGCAACTGTTCTCCGGTCTCAGCATTAATAATATAGTTTACATCCTCTAAAGAATCTTTTATTCCTAGTAAATATGAACTAAAAGAAGTAATTGCATTGGTCTGTAGGTTTTCTTTGTTATTATCTTGTAAATTTAGAGAGGCTTCATAGTTTTTTCGGGCAGTATTTAAAGAGTTCTTGGCGCTATTTACCGCTTCTTCAGCCTGTTTTATACCAACTTCAGCTTGATTTACTTGTTGAGCGGTAGTTCTTTTAACAGATTCTAAGTTGCTAAGCATATTATAGTAGTTGGTTTGAGCATTTAAAAAACTCGTTTGAGTTAATCCACTGCTTAAGTAAGCTAGTATTTGAGAATTATTTACTTTATCTCCAATATCAAAGGGTAGGCTTTTAACAGTGCCACTTCCCATGGCAACAACATTAACTTTAGTTTGAGGTTCAATTGAAGCAACTGTTTCCAAATACAGGTCAAGATCTTTATCGGGAGTTATAAGTAAAGCCTCTACTAATATAGGAGATTGTTTTATGGTGTCATTTTCTACATTTTTTGGCTCACCTGGATTTAGTCGAGCATAGGCCACTGCGCCTAAAGCTATAAATATAACTATAATCACAATTATCATTAGACTTTTAGGTTTCTTTTTATTCATATATTTTTTATATAATTTTTTATTAATATTTCTTCCTGTATTTAAACAGTTTTGTTATTTTAAGGTAATATATTCAATTTGTCAATGATTAAAAGGGAAATAGCTGCTTTAACTATAGTAATTTTTTTATAATAAAAAAGGCCCAATACAGGGCCTTTTTATATGTTTATATATAAAATATTATTATTTTTGCCTAGTATTGAGCCGAATTATCCTTATCTATTTAATCTTTATATTTATTAAAGATTTAGATTTAAAGATAATTCATTAATCCTATTTTCCAGTTAGTAGTTTAAATTATCTATATTATTTAAATAATTTAAGCTATTTATTCTTTTTATAATTTAACCAGAAAATATTTTTTCAATTTACGTTAAGTACAATATTTTATTAACTTAAGTAATTATATTATAGCATATTTGAAAGAGGGGGTCAACATAAACAAGGTTTATGTAATAATTGGGATTATTTATTTAATATTAGCCAAAAAATAAATATAATATAAAAGTTATCAACAACTTTAGTCCAAGGTTCTGTTGACTAAACTTGGCCACTTATACACTTAAAACACAAGTTATCCACAGTTTTAATTAACAGGAGTCGATATAAAAAAATAGGATCTATTTCCTATCTATATTGAGGCTCAGATCGGATTCGAACCGATGAATAACGGTTTTGCAAACCGCAGCGTTAGACCACTTCGCCACTGAGCCTTAATTTATTTAAAATCACTTTCTGTTTTAGCCTTAAGTTTTTTCCAGTTATCTTTAATGTTAGTATTTTCTGTAAATATACTTGCCATGGCAATCATTGTAGCATTATCTGTAGTATATTGTAAATCAGATAAAAATAATTTTAAGTTTTCTTTTTGACTTATCGCAGTAAATCCCTGCCTTAGTTGTTTATTGGCTGAAACTCCGCCTGAAACTAAAATACTCTTAACTTGGTATTTTTTAGCTGCTTTTAAAGTTTTTTTAATTAGTATTTCAGTAATTGCTTCTTGATATAAATAGCAATATTCTGCTATATTTTTTTTCCAATTTTTATCTTTTTGTAGTCTATAAAGAAGAGAGGTTTTAAGACCAGAAAATGAAAAGTTAAAATTTGGACTATGTAGCATTGGTCTGGGTAATTTTTCTAATTTATTTTCTATACTTAAGTCCAGGAAACTCTGGCCTAAAGTCGATATTATTGGACCCCCGGGGTAGCCAAGTCCCATCATTTTTGCGGCTTTGTCATAAGCTTCTCCGGCGGCATCATCTAAGCTTTTACCGATTTTTTTAATTTTTGTTTCTGACAGCATTAGTACTAAATTAGTATGACCACCTGAAACTGTTAAAGACATGGCAGGAAATTTTATATTTTTCCAATTATCTATAAAGGGTGAATATATATGACCACTTATATGATCTACTCCTTTTAATTTTTTATTAAAAGCATAACTTAAAGTTTTAGCTGTTTGTACGCCTGTTATAAGAGAAGTAATTAAACCGGGGCCAGTTGTAACGACGATTTCATCAACTTTACTTATATTTAAATTAGCCTTTTTTAAAGACTTGTTTATAACTGGTAATAAATTAAAAACATGTTCCCTGGCAGCTACTTCGGGGACTACACCACCATATTTTTGATGTATTTCAATTTGTGAAGAGATAATGTTGCTTAAAACCTGCACTTCTTTGTTTTTTTTATTTACTTTAATTATGCTAGCAGCGCTTTCGTCGCAACTAGTTTCAATGCCTAAGATTATCATATCTTGACTTACGTTTTTAAATTATTTATACTATAGCTAGATTATAATTGATTTATAATCTTAGTGCAATAAGATTAGAGTAAATTTTAAAGGCCATCCTTTTGGGATGTTTTTATTAATTTTTTCTGGTCCCTTCGTCTAGTGGTTAGGACGCCAGGTTTTCATCCTGGAAACAGGGGTTCGATTCCCCTAGGGACTACAAATAGAAAAAGCTGTAGTATTTAATTACAGCTTTTTTGTTTTTTAATGTAAACCTAATCTTTGCGACAATTAGGTTGCCATAATGTTAAAAAAATATCAGCCTTTTCAATTGTGAAAAGGCTTTTTTTAATTTGTTTTACGGCTTTTCCGGTTTCTTTATAGTTCATAAGCCAATAATCAAAACCATAAACACCAATTAAATCAATTTGCTTGTTTTCTATATCAATTACAGCGAGAAACTTGGTATCGAGCAAATTATAATAGTAAAAATAATGTTCACTTCTTATGACGCCCACAGAGTCATTTATGGGAGTAAGGTTAGTTTTAATAAACTCAATTGTAGTTTCTGAGCTTATCTCTTTTATTTCATATTGTGCTGTTGTAGTTTGAAAAAATGTCATTAAACACAGCATTGTTAATACTACTTTAATCGATCTCTTAGCCATTTTTATGAAGTTTAAATTAATATTAATTTAATTATTTTTTAAAAAACTTGTATATATTTAATGTATTATGTTAACAATGAAAAATGCTTTTGTTAATAGTGAGCAACTATATTTTAGTCCCAATCTTCATTTTATTTCATGTTAAGATATACAGTTTATTTTAGCTAAAATACAGTAATTGTTGTATAATATTAAGAGGATATAAGTTAGAAAGTAATTTTCTACTATGAATTATAAGCTATATATAACTTCAGAGAAGGCTTGGGTGGCGATGTTAGAAGCTATTTCTCGTGCTAAGGAAAGAATTTTTCTAGAAATGTATATTTTTATACCCGATACTGCTCCTAAATATGATTTTATAGGCTTACTTAAAGAAAAAGCTAAAGAAGGAGTAAAGGTGGTTATTATTGTTGATAAGTTTGGCAGTTATTACTTTCCTAATTTAATTATTAAAGAGTTAAAAAAATCAGGTGTTGAATTTTTATTTGCTAGTAGTTGGTTTAGAAGAAATCATAGAAAGATTCTTATAGTTGATCACAATATAGCATTTTTAGGTGGGGTTAATATAAGAAATAATATTAGTAAATGGAATGATTTACAAATTAGAATAAAAGCTAAGGGATTAGTAAAGAGCGTGGCCAGACAATTTGCTTATGCTTATAAAATTTGTGGCGGTAAAGATGAAACTATTCTTTCTTTATATAAAAAAACACTTTTAAAGAAGATTAAAAATAAAATTTTAGTCCATCAACCACAAGAGAACCTTTCCACGATAAATAGTTATTATACGGATAAATTTTTAAATGCTAAGGAGAGAATATTAATAGTTACTCCTTATTTTACACCTCCTCGTTGGTTGATAGCTCTTTTAGATAAGGCTAAATTAAATGGAGTTAAAATTGAGATTATTATTCCCTATAAAACAGACATTAGGTTTATGAATTATGTAAACAGCGTATTCATTAAAAAGTTTTTAGATCTTGGTATTAAATTTTATTATTTTTCTGAAATGAATCACGCTAAGATGATTATTATTGATGACAGTGAGGTTTTTGTTGGTTCATCTAATTTAGACATTTTTTCTTTAAAGTTTAATTCAGAAATAGGAGTTTTTTTGAGCGATAAAACTATACTAAAAGAAGCTTTAAAAATTTCTAATACTTGGATAAAAAAATCAAAACTAATTGATCCTAAAAAAAACAATCTATACTTTTGGGATAATTTTATTATAAGAATTATTGCTTGGTTTTATACTATTTTTTAATTATAGTTCGGTAGTAGTGGTACTTGTTTTCTGTGGACATCTACTGTATAATATTAGTTAAATTATTAATAATGAATTTAACGATTTTTTTGTATGGAAAAAAAATTTATTGAAATAAAAGGGGCAAAGGTAAATAATCTAAAAAACGTTAATGTAAAATTACCGAGAAATAAATTTGTAGTTATAACCGGACTTTCTGGTTCAGGTAAATCTTCTTTAGCTTTTGATACAATTTATGCTGAGGGACAAAGAAGATATGTTGAGTCTTTATCATCTTACGCTCGTCAATTTATAGATTTAATGGATAAACCGGACGTGGAAATGATTGAGGGACTATCTCCAGCAATTTCCATTGATCAAAAATCAGTTTCTAGAAACCCTCGCTCAACAGTTGGCACTATTACTGAAATATATGACTACTTAAGACTTATGTTTGCTAAGATAGGAGTTCCGCATTGCCCAGTTTGTCACAAAAAACTTATTAAACTCATCTCTAAAGACAGTCAACATAACCCCTCTGTTTTTTTAGTGTGTAGAGATTGTAATTTTCATATGACTGAATTAAAGTCAGGAGATTTTTCTTTTAATTCTTCGCGAGGAGCTTGTACTGTTTGCAAGGGCCTAGGCACAAAATTAGAATTAGATCCAAAACTAATAATCAATGAAAAACTTAGTTTTAATCAAGGAGCTATTAGACCGCTGTCTAAATGTAGAGTGACGGGTTTGAGTCAATTATTAAAAGATATGAAGAAGGTGGCAGAAAAATATAGTATTAATTTAGATGAAAGTTTAAATCTTTTACCTAAAGAAGAAATTAAAACTATTTTATATGGGAAAAATGATTGGCAAGGCATTGTTCCCTTTTTGCAAGAAAAATATGATGAAACCGAATCTCAATATATTTATCAAGAACTAAGTCAATACATGCGAGTTTTACTGTGCTCGGGTTGTATTGGCAAAAGACTAAAGCCAGAATTTTTAGCGGTTAAAATATTAAATTATAATATTAATGACTTTGTTAATTTAAATATCACAGAATTAAAAAAATTATTAAATGACATTAATAAGGATACTAAAATGTTAATTGGCGCTAAGCAGGTATATGGACCTATAAATAGAGAAATAAAGGCTAGGCTTGGATTTTTAGAAAATGTTGGTTTAGAGTATTTAACTTTAGATAGAAGCGCTGTAACGCTTTCTGGCGGTGAAGCACAGAGAATAAGGTTAGCTACTCAAGCAGGTTCTTCTTTAGTTGGAGTTTTGTATATATTAGATGAGCCATCTATTGGTTTACATCAAAGAGATAATAATAAGTTGATAAAGACCCTAAAAACTTTAAAAGAAAAGGGTAACTCGGTTATAGTTGTAGAACATGATGAAGCAACAATTTTAGCAGCTGATCATATTATTGATGTTGGCCCTGGAGCAGGAGAGCATGGCGGGTATATTGTTTTTCAGGGTACGGCTAGTCAATTAATGAAGAGTAAAAAATCATTAACAGGTCAGTATATTTCAGGGTTGAAAAAAATAGAATCTCCAAAAGATAAGCATAAGGGAAATAATAAGAATATAGAAATAATTAAGGCTTCAGAACATAATCTTAAAAACATTAATGTAAAAATACCTTTGGGAAAATTTGTGGCTATCACTGGTGTCTCGGGTTCAGGTAAATCAACTTTAATGACTGATATTTTAGCTAGAGCTCTTAGTAAAAAGTTTTATCGGGCTAAAACATTTCCTGGTAAACATCAAGAAATAAAGGGATTAGAAAATATTGATAAAGTAATAAATATAGATCAGTCGCCAATTGGCAGAACACCAAGATCTAACGCTGCTACATACACAGGTGCTTTTACATCTATTAGAGAATTATTTGCTGAAGTTCCAGAGGCTAAGTTGAAGGGCTATGACGCCGGATCTTTTTCTTTTAATGTAGCAGGTGGGCGTTGTGAAAATTGTTCAGGGGAGGGTTGGATAAAAATAGAGATGCAATTTTTGTCTGACGTGTATGTTAAATGTGATGTTTGTTCAGGCAAACGTTATCGTAAGAAAGTTTTAGATATATATTATAGGGATAAAAATATTTATGATATTTTAGAAATGACTGTTGAGGAAGCGAGACTTTTTTTTAGAAGAAATTCTACAATTTATCAAAAACTTAGCACTCTTTATGATGTTGGCTTAGGTTATATTAAATTAGGTCAACCTGCTACTACCTTGTCTGGCGGAGAGGCGCAAAGGATAAAATTAGCCACTGAGTTATCTCGTAGAGCCACAGGAAAAACTTTATATATTTTAGATGAGCCAACTACGGGATTGCATTTTTCTGATATTGATAGGCTTTTGAAAGTCTTGCATCAGCTAGTAGATAAAGGTAATACAGTTTTGATTATTGAACATAATTTAGATGTTATAAAATCAGTTGATTGGGTAATAGACTTGGGACCAGAAGGTGGAGATAAAGGTGGGGAGATTGTGGCCGAGGGCACGCCTGAGGAAGTTGCTAAAATAAAAAAAAGTTATACCGGACAGTATTTAAAGAAAGTAATTTAAGATAAATTTTCTTGATGGGTATAATGTTTTTATTATATATTATTTTAATGTAATTTTAATAAATTATTGTACATTAAAAATAAAATATATCATGAAAAAATTAATTTTATCATTTTTAATGCTTTTTTTGGCCTTTCAATAAAAGGACAATCTATATTATATTTCATTAATAGCTTAAGACCTGAAGAATATATTTGGAAAAATATTTTTATAGCTTTGTTGTTAACAATATTTTTAACAATATTATTGAATATTGTTATTATAAAAAAGAAAGAGAAAATGGTAAGAATAATGTATATTATTACTTTATTTTTCCTAGCTTTTTTAGGTATATCTAGTACTTTTATGCCACTTTTTTTAGGAGTAGTGTTTGTTTTGGTTATAGCATTATTTTTTGTTAGTTCAGCTTATAGTCATGAATTAAATAAAATCTATATAAAAGTTATGTCTTTATTCTATACTTTAATGTTAAGTATAACTAACTATGTGTATTTTTTTAAGTTATAAAAATTAACCCGATTTAAAATGTCGGGTTTTGTATTAATAATTATTTCTAATTTACTTTTATTTTTTAAAGCTTTTAATTTTGTTTTAAAATCTTAATTATTTGTGAGTGAACTTTTCCATTAGAAGCAATAATATCCTCACTCTTTAAATTCCATAAATTATCTTTGAAATCACTTACTTTTCCACCTGCTTCTTGAACTAAAAGCGCTCCCGCGGCCACATCCCAGCTATTAGCTCCAGGAATAGTAATAGACTCCACTCTACCACAAGCAACATAAGCCAGCTCAATAGCAGCACTTCCTAACTGTCTGCAGTCTAAACCTTGCATTTTTTGTCGGTTATAATAATTTACAGCTTTATTTAAATACTTTTTATCTCGGGCGTGACAGTAAGTATTTATTACATTGTTTTTAATATTTTGAGAAACTCTAATGCCTTTATTATTCAATGTTGCCCCAGCGTCTTTTTGAGCGATAAAAATTTCTTTTAAATAGGGTAGATACACTATTCCAAAAATAATTTCTTCTTTGTATGCTAAAGCTAAAGAAATGGACCAGAGAGGATTATGCATAGAAAAGTTTGTTGTGCCATCAATTGGATCTAGTATCCACAAATAATCAGACTTATTTTTACTCATGCCTGATTCCTCAGCTAGCACTTTGTGTTTCGGAAAAACTTCTTTAAGAGCAGAGATTATAATTTTTTCTGATTTTAAATCAGCTTTTGTAACTATTTCGTTACTAGCTTTAAAACTAACTCTATTTCTATTAAAGTTTTCATATTCTATAATAAGCATTTTACCTGATTTTTTAACTGCTTTTAAAGCAGTGGAAATCATTTTTTTTTGCAACATAGTAATTAAATTAAATCTAAGATTTTTAATTCTATTTTTTCTTTTTCATTATCCCAAATAGCAAAAGTTGGTTTATAAAAAACTCCACCCAAAGTACCTGGATTAATAACCTTAATACCTTCCCTTTCTTCTAGCCAGGGTTTATGAGTGTGACCGTAAAAAATTATTTCTAGATCTGGTCTTTTCTCTAGTAATTGATCAATAAAATACGGTTCATGGCATAGTCCTATAATATAACCTGCAATTGTAAAAATACCATTTCTACCTAAATAAATCACATTTTTATTATCATTTAAAATTTTAGGATCATAAAGTTCTGCATTGCCAGCAATTAAGTATATAGTTCCCAAGAATTTCTCAGCTAATGTTTTAACTGTTTCTTCGTTAGTAATATCTCCTGCACATAAAATCGTCGATACTTTCTCTTTATTAGCCCAATTCAAAAATTTATGCAAATTTTCTAAATTATCATGAATATCTGAGATAATAGCAATTTGCATGTTATTTTCTAATATTTATATCGTAATTTATTTGTTCAATTTTCCTTAGATGCCCTCTAGCTTGATCATATTTAGTTCTAAGATAAGCGGTAAAGTCAAATTCGGTTAAATATGAAAGTATTTTTGAAACGTCTCTATAGGCCTTGTCTACTGCGGAATAATTTTTCTTAGCTGCTTGATTAATAGAGTAGCGAGCAATTTCTCCACATAAATCTGATAGAGCCCCTAAATATGATTCGTGACTAATTTGTAAGTCTTTAATCTGATTAATGGTCTCACCAGTTTGCCAGCTATAAAAAAACTTTGCTTCTAAATATTCTTCCATAGCTGCTTTATATGAACCTTCTTGTTCTAGTCTAGGAGCACCTAGTTGTTTTTGTAGTTTTTTTAAATAATTTTCTATTTTTATTAATTCTTTTTTAGCTTTTTCTATTTCTAATCTATGTAAAGCAAAAATTATTCTTTTAGAATCATGAAGTAAGGGATTGCTCAAGTTTATTATTTTAAATCTTTCTTGTTCTTTATCTTTGTATGATTTTTTAAGCTTATTTACGAAAGAAACGTTTATCATAATAATTCTATGTTAATTTTTTTATTGTAAAATTCTAAATATCTCATCTAGACTAGTTAAACCCTTTGAGGCTTTAATTAAACCATCTTGTATTACGTTTATCATGCCATTTTTAAGGGCAATTTGTTCTATTTCGTAGTCTATAACTTCTTGTGATTGCATGGCTTTTTTAATTTCAGGAGACATTTCCATGATTTCATAAATGCCCAGACGCCCTTTATAGCCTATATTATTACAATGACTACAACCCTTACCTTTAAAAAATTTTAATTCTTTGTCTAAGTTGTGCTTAGATTTATCAGGAAAAGTTTGTAATATCATATCTATTTTTTCTCTCTGCTCGTTTGTAATTTCAATTTCCTCTTTACAGTATTCACAGACTTTTCTCACTAGCCTTTGTCCAATTGAACACTCCATTGAACTGGCTAAAAGTTGACGAGAAATTCCTAGCCCCGCTAAACGACTTATAGCCCCAGCGGCACTATTGGCGTGTAAAGTTGAGAGAACTAAATGACCCGTTAAAGAGGCTTCTACAGCAATGTTAGCAGTTTCCTCGTCTCTAATTTCTCCAATCATCATAATGTTAGGGTTTTGACGGAGCAGAGATTTCATGGCGGCGGCGAAAGTATAGCCTTCCTTGGAATTAATTTGAGTTTGCATTAATCCTGCCATTTGATATTCAATAGGATCTTCAACGGTAATAATTTTGACATCAGGTTTGTTTAATTGATTAAGTATAGCATAAAGAGTAGTTGTTTTTCCTGATCCTGTGGGACCGGTAGTAATTATAATACCTTTGGTTTTAGAGGTCGATCGTGTTAAAGGTTCTAGTGAATATTTAGAGATGCCTAGATTGTCTAATTGTAGATTAACTGCTTGGTTGGATAATAAGCGAATAACGATGGTCTCGCCATAGCCTCCGGAAATAATAGATACTCTACTGTCAGATTTTTTATCGGGTAAATAAATAGTGAAACGACCATCAATGGTAGCTTTTTTTTCATTAGTAGCGACACCTATTAGTATTTTAACTTGTGATAGTAGGGGCAGGTAATGACTTTTATCTAATTCAACGATATCATGAAGCACTCCATCTATTCTAAATCTAACTTTAACCTGTTTATCAGTCGGTTCAATATGCATATCACCAGCACCTGCTTCTAGGGCCATCGCCAGAATAAGATTAAATATCTTGTCAGTAGGAGTATTTTCAAAGGCTGTTGAAACTTTTTCTAAATTATTGCTTAAATCCTTAGCTTCCTTAGCATCTTCTTCTCTTATTTTAATACCTCTGCCAATAGTTTCAGAAATAACAATATCATAAAGCTCATTAATATAGTCAACATCACCACTTACTCTATAAATCTCTTCTAAACTAGTTTTACCTTCTAAACATTTTAAAATTCCATCTTGAAGCATGGTGAGCATTCCACTTTGAATAGCTTCTTGCATAATTTTAAAAGCAGGTGCTAAATTTATGGTTAATTCCTTAATTCTGTCGGTCATTAAAAATATTTCATAGATTCCTAATCTACCGTTATATCCAGTGAAATTACATTGCTCGCAACCTTCTTTAGAGGCTTTGTGCAGAGGAGGTAATTTTGATGGCACATCAACTTGAGCCTTAGGAGATATAACAGCTAAGATCTTTTTAACTGTTTCTAATTCTTCTTCATTTAATTTATGTTCTTCTTGGCAATGAGAACACAATTTCCTTACTAACCTTTGACCAATTACAGCGTTTATAGAGGGTACTAAAAAATAAGGTTTTACTCCCATGTCAATAAGGCGAGGAATAACGCCTGAGGCGTCATTGGTGTGTAGAGTAGAGAGAACTAAGTGACCAGTTAAAGAAGCTTGAACTGAAATTTCAGCGGTTTCTAAATCTCTAATTTCTCCAACCATAACAATGTTAGGGTCTTGTCTTAAAATAGATCTAAGACCATTGGCGAAGGTATAGCCCTTTTTGCTATTGACTTGACTTTGATTAATTCCTTTTAGCTGATATTCAATCGGATCTTCTAGAGTGATTATCTTAGTTCCGGGTAAGTTAAGTTTATTTAAAATAGCATATAAAGTAGTAGTTTTTCCTGATCCTGTAGGACCAGTGGTCAAAACTAAACCATTAGGTTTTTTAATTTCTCTTTCTAAAATATCATAAACTTGTTTTCTTATACCCAAGTCTTCAAAAGACATTTGAGCAGCTCCAGATCTAAGTATTCTTAAAACTACACTTTCCCCGTAAGCAGTGGGAAGAAAAGAAGCTCTTACGTCAATTTTTTCTTCTGGCATAGCAATGTTAAAACGTCCATCTTGAGGTTTACCCTCAATATTAATTTTTACGCCAGCTAGTAATTTTAAACGTGAGATTATTTTTTTCCATTTATCTTTATTTATTACTGCTGCTTCTTGAAGCACGCCATCAATTCTAAAGCGTATTTCTACCCCTGCAGACTCAGCTTCTATATGAATATCACTTACCTTAACTTTTAAAGCCGTGGCAAGTATTAAAGTTATTATATCAGAGATATTTACTTCGTTGACTTTAGTATTAAGACTCTTATAATTTTCTATGTCATTTTTAAATTTATCTAAATCTTCAGGATGTATTTCAACTCCTCCTTCATATCTTTTTACCTTAGATATTTTAGAATAAGCTTCTATGCCGTATTCAAAACTATGTTGAGAGATTAAGTATATTTTTCCTTCAGTGTAATATTTTTTATTTATCTTTTTCATTATTACCAGAGCTTTTTTAGCTGAAGGATCAGTTGTTGCTAACCTAATTCTTTTGCCATCATAAAAAAAACAAAGCACTTTTTTTTCTTCTGCATCAATTTCAGAAATTAAAGATATTGCTTCTGAATTTATAGGAAAACCAAACAGGTCAACATAGTCTAAACCTGCGGTTTGGGCAACCGCTTTAGTCTTATCTTCCATTTCTTTAATTTTTATCTCTTTTTGTTTTCTGATGAGTTTACCTTGAATGCTATCTTCATCGATATCATTTTTATCTAGTAAATCTTCAATAGAAACATAATTGCTAGGCATATTTTTTAACATTACTAAGCAAAATAATCGATATCATTATCGATTATTTTATCTTTTAAAGAAACTTCTTGCTATTATTTTTTAAGTCCCTTTTCTTTATCTTTAAGGCGTTTAATTTTACTTTTTCCTTTCTTCCCCAGTAAGCTTAAAAATAAGATAGTCCAAGCACTAATTTGAAAAGTTGTAATCATAGAACCAAAGGTGATTATAGAAAGAAATAGTATAACTATACCAAGAAAAGCAAATAACCAAAAAATAGCAAAACCAGAGAACATAATAGACAAAATAAGAAAAGGAGCACTGATTAAGAAAATTAGAATTACCACCGCAAGAGCGAACAGAATATTTATTAGAACTAAAATTATAGCCATTTCTATACTAACTAGCCAATTTTTTTTAAACAAATACCAAGCATTGTCTAAAGCTTCAGATAATTTATTCTTTTTTATAACTATATAAGAAATTGCGTAGCGAGCAATTAAAGAAAAACCTATAATAATAGGTATAAACAGTAGAAATAAAATAACATAAATTACCATAGTTAGACCAGACCCGCCTGAAAAAATAATTGGTATAGCTATAAGAGCAAACATTAAAGATATAACAATTTTTAAACCAATATTTATAGCTAAAACTGGCCAAAAATGCTTTTGTCCTGCTAAAGTTCCAGAACTTAAATTAATATCTTTATTTTTTTTATTAATAATTTTTTCTGTTTGATGTACTAAGGCCCCTTGAGAGGTAACGGAAAGAATTAAAATAAAAATTGCTAAAGATGCTATTACTACTAATAAAATAACTGAAGACATAGCTTGCCAATAATCTGAAGAAAAATAAGAGAATAAATTACTCCAAGTACCAGCATCAAAAAGTGGACTTGAACTAAGTTTAAAAAACATTTTTTCTCCATCATTTTCAGAAATATTGTTTAATAGTTGGTATTCTCCGCCTGTACCAACTAAAGTGGCAAAGAGACCAAAAAACCAAAGATATTTGTTTTTCCAGGTAGTATCAATGGCTTGACGCAAAATTTTTCGATAAGAGAACATATTTTTAAAACTTAAATTATTGGCTAAAAGCCTTTATTAATTGTAAAATAATTATATCATAAAAATAGGGCGTTTGCCAATTATATAGATAAGTTTAATTTGTTTGGGCGGGTGTTCAATTGCTAAATGTAAATAAATAATATAAAATAAGATTAATATAATATAAAAAAATATGTTTTTAAAGTCATTATTTAAAATCAATCAAGCTGATAGAAGTAAATTTGTCTGCAAAGTAATTGACTCCAGCTCTCCTAATGTTGATTTCTATTTTTTAGTATTTTTATCGTCTTTAATAGTAGCTTTTGGCCTAGCGGCTAATAATCTTATTTTAGTAATTGGTGGCATGCTGGTTACTCCACTTTTAAGTCCAGTTTTGGCTATTGCTTTGGGAGTAGTTACCAATGAGCAAAAACTGCTTTTTAGGTCAGTTAAGGTTTTTATTTTAGCTGTATTTCTTGGTTTTTTAATCTCTTTTTTATTGGGACTTACAGTAAAAGTTTATGTTTATAGAGTTGATTTAATTGCTCTTATGAGACCATCTGTTTTTGCTTTTGTGGTGGCCTTTACAGCTGGTTTGGCTGCAAGTTATAGCTGGATTAAACCAGGTTTAGATAAATTACTTCCCGGAACAGCAGTAACAGTAACTTTAATTCCTCCTGTAGTAGCTCTTGGCTTAGTTTTAGCAGAAAGAAGTTGGTTTTTATTTTTTAGAATTTTAGAATACTTAATAATAAATGTATTTGGTATTATTGCTGGAGCTCTAGTAATCTTTATTCTAATGGAGTTTTATCGTTCTAAACGCAAGACAGCTATTGAGATTAAAGCTAGTTTAAAACATTAATTATCTATGAAAACTATTACAACCATTAAACAAACTATTTATCAGAGAATTAACGAAGCTTTAAAAGAGCAAAATATAGAAATTGAGCATAAGGATCTAAACTACCCTCAAGAAAGCAACTTGGGTGATATCAGTCTAGCTCTTTTTTCTCTAGCTAAAACTTTAAAAAAAGACCCTAAGCAAATAGGTAGTAGTTTAAAATCTAAATTAATTAATATTGATGGAGTGAGAGAGGTTAAATTGAAAGGGGCATATTTAAATTTTTTCTTAGATAAAAGTTATTTTATAGATAACTTGATTAAAGATATCTTAGGAGAAAAAGAAAAATTTGGGGGAAGTAAAGATTTAAAAACACAGAGGATAATGATTGAATTTGCTCATCCTAATCCTTTTAAGGTTTTTCATATAGGTCATTTAAGAAATATTGTTTTAGGTGAGTCTTTAGTAAGGTTATTTGAGTTTGCTAAAGCTAAGGTTATAAGGACTAATTATCAAGGTGATGTTGGAATGCATATTGCTAAATGCTTGTGGTCTTTTAAGGAGATAAAATCAGAAAATTATCCTGATTCCAGTGATGAAAGAGTAAAACTGTTGGGTAAATGCTACGCTAAAGGAGCTGAGGCTTTTGAAAAAAATGAAGATGCTAAAAAAGAAATTAAAGAAATAAACGAAAAAATTTATAAACAAAAGGATAAGTTCATACAGGAGCTTTGGGAAATTGGTAAAAAATGGAGTTTAGATAAGTTTCAACAAATATATAAACGCCTTTATACTCATTTTGATAGAGAGTACATGGAGTCTGAAGTGATGATTGATTGTCTAGAATATATAAAAAAGGCTCAAGATGAAAAAATATTAGAGGAAAGTGAGGGGGCGGTTATTTTTCCTGGAGAAAAATATGGTCTAGAGACCAGAGTTTTTATAAACTCTCAAGGACTTCCAACTTATGATGGTAAAGAGCTAGGTTTAGCTTATCGTGAGTTTACTGATTTTGGTAAATTAGATATGTGTTTACATAATGTGGCTATAGAGCAAATTGGTTTTTTTAAGGTTAATTTCAAGGTTCAAGAGCTTTTAGATCCAGACAGATTTAAAGCCAAACAGTTTCATAATGCCTATGAGTTTGTTGGTTTGAAAAAGGGAAAAATGTCATCACGTTTAGGTAAGGTAGTTTTAGCGGAAGAGGTTTTAGATATAGTTAAAAAAAAGATTGATTTGATCGTTAAAAGTAAGCCAGATAGTAAGTTAATTAAAATGGATAATTATCCAGAGCTTTTAGAGAATTTAACTGTTAGTTGTGTCAAATATTCGTTTTTAAAAATTAGCCCTTTTAAATATCTTTCTTTTGACATAGATGAAAGTGTTAATTTTAATGGTAATTCAGCTCTCTATCTTAACTATAGTTATGCTAGGATAAATAGTATTTTAAAGAAAGTGGATAAAATTAAAACATTGAAAAAGGTTAGTCCTTATTTAAGTCTTGACTTGGAAAAGGAAATATTCTGGCAGTTAATTAAATTTCCTGAAGTAGTTGAAAAAGCTAGATTAAGCTATAATCCATCGGAAATTGTAAAATATTTATTTGACTTGTGTAAATTATTTAATGATTATTATCATCAAGTTCCTATTTTAAAATCTTTAACTAAGGAAAAACAGGCTAGATTAAAAATGCTTAAATCTATTTCTCAAGTTTTACAAAATGGAGCCAATTTGTTGGGTTTTTATTTAATTAAAGAAATGTAATTATAGTTTTAATTTAAATTTATGATAGAAAAAAATAAATTAGAAGATATTATATCATTAGCTAAGCGTCGAGGCTTTGTTTATCCTTCATCTGAGATTTATGGTGGTTTAGCGGCTATTTATGACTTGGGCCCTTATGGAGTAGAATTGTCTAGAAATATTAAAGATTATTGGCTTAAAACCATGGTTCAAGAAAGAGAAAATATAGTTGGTTTAGATTCAGCTATTTTTATGAGCCCAAAAGTTTGGGAAGCTAGTGGACATGTTGAAAATTTTTCTGATCCATTGGTGGAATGTAAAAAGTGTCAGGCACGTCTAAGAGCCGATAGTTTATTAGAGGAGATTGGAATTTTTGCTGATGAAAAAATGAATTTACCTGAAATACAAGATATATTTAGTGAGAATTTAGATAAACTTAAATGTCCTCATTGCAAGTCAAGTACTTTCTCTAAATTAAAAAAATTTAATTTATTAGTCCAGTCAAACTTAGGTAATTTTACAGGAGATTTAGAAAAAGACCCAGTTTATCTACGAGGCGAAACTTGTCAAGGAATTTATGTAAATTACAAAAATGTTTTAGATACTTCTCGGGTGCAAATTCCTTTTGGCATAGCTCAAATAGGTAAGGCTTTTAGAAATGAAATTACTGCCAGGCAATTTATTTTTAGAACTAGAGAATTTGAACAAATGGAAATGCAGTACTTTATAAACCCCAATAATATGGTAAAGGAATATGACGATTTAAAAAATTTACGTTGGAAATTTTATTTAGATATTGGAATTTCAGAAAAAAATTTACGTTGGCATAAACATGAAAATTTAGTTTTTTATGCTAAAGAGGCTTTTGATATAGAATATAACTACCCCTTTGGATTTAAAGAGTTAGAGGGTATTCATGCTAGAGGTGATTGGGACTTATCAAGGCACAGTGAGTTTAGTGGAAAGAATTTAGAGTATACTGATCCTAAAAGTAAGGAAAAATTTATGCCTAATGTAATAGAGTCTTCAGCTGGTGTTGGTAGAACTTTTTTAGCTTTACTTAGCGATGCTTATGTTTTTGAAGATTTGGGTGAAGGAAAATCAAGAGTTGTTTTAAAGTTGGATAAAAAAATGAGTCCGATAAAGATAGCTATTTTTCCATTACTAAAAAATAAAGTAGAATTAGTAAAAAAAGCTAGAGATATTTTTAATATTTTAAAAAGTAAATATATGTGCGAGTTTGATGATAGTGGAAATATTGGTAAAAGATATAGACGTCAAGATGAAATAGGTACTCCTTATTGTTTAACAGTAGATTTTGATACTTTGGAGAAAGGCGAAGTTACTATAAGACACAGAGATAGTATGAAACAAGAAAAAATCTCAGAAAAGGAAATTTTATCTTATTTTTCAAGTGTTTTTAACTAGAATGAGGTTTTGGATTATTATTTTCTAAACATATTTATAAATCTACTTGTATTTAACCAAGAATTGTTGGGATTTTTTACTAATTTTGCTTAATTTTTTATAAACTTTATTTTTTCTTCAGTGTATTAAGGCTAGAGTATTAAACATGGCGACAATTAAAAAGAAAATAATTCTTTTATTATTAATATTATCTACAATTATAGTATATTTTATATTAGAATTAGTTTTTTCAAAAGATAAAGTGGTTTTTCTGTCAGTGGGACAAGGTGATGCGGTTTTATTGTCAGTAGCAGGAAATAATATTTTAATTGATGGTGGACCCGATTGGGAGGTTATAAAAGGATTAGATAGAAATTTACCATTCTTAAATAGAACATTGGATGTTATTATTTTAAGCCATGCTCATCATGATCATTTCATTGGTTTGGCTGAAGTAATTAGACGATATAAGGTAAAAAAAATATATTACTATCATCATAACTTTACAGATATTGCCTACAGAGAGATGATTTTAACTCTCAGCACAGCAGAAGTAGAAATGATAAATATTTTAGATGTAAATAGCCTATTAATAGAAAATTGTAATTTAAATTTTTTATGGCCCTTTAAAGAAATAAGTGATAAATCTGATTTAAATGATCTTTCAATCGTAGCTAAATTTAATTGTAAAAATTTATCATTTCTTTTTACAGGTGATATAACTGAGGCTGTGGAAAAACTCTTGATAACTCATAAAAAAAATTTATCAGCTGATGTTTTGAAAGCTTGTCATCATGGGTCAAAATATTCTAATTCTTTGTCTTTTTTGAGACAAGTTAATCCAGGGGTTATTGTTTTTACGGTGGGAAAAGCCAATAGATACGGCTTTCCTGGTAAAGAAACAGTTTTAAGAGTTGAGAAAGAGGGTATTAAAATAAAAAGCACAGAAAATAAAAAAGATGTGGTTTTTAATCTTTAAATTGAGTTATTTTACAGTATAAGTGGAAACTGTTGACAAGTCTATTTTCATTTGCTATAATTCATTGATGTGAATAAAGAAAGAAAGGTCATTTGTAACGGGTCAGGCACACGACAAGCATGGGGAGGTCATTTTCTGAGGATTTTTAGGCTTAGGCTTAAAAACACCTAGAGATGGTTTTCTTGCCTAGCCCGTTAGAGATGATCTTTTTTGTTATTATTCCGATGAAATTTCCGTCTCTGGTTTATTTTCAATAATTATCTCAGTACTAGTTGAAGCTTCTTCTTTACCGATTAAACAAACTTCTTGCCAAGGGACATAATGAGAGTAGAATCTTTTTTCTTTAATTTCCGCAATTTTTTCATTAGTTTCGGGATAAGTTACTGTATAGTCAAAAAATGCATCCGCTCCATTGTGAGCTCTTTCGGTGCATTTTATTTTTTTAGGAGCTAAAGTATCTGTCTCTATATATTTAGTTGACGGAGGCGCTGTGATATTGTATATAGTTGGATAAGTGGTGCTAGCGATTCTGTTGTCTGATGTGCCCCAAAAATCAAAGTATATATCATTGTTTTCTATTCTGTATTGAATCATTATGTAATTAGAAGTGTCATTTATGAATTTAAAATCGGGTGTGGGATCATATATAGTAGCATCTGTACCAGCGGGTTCATAGTAGGAGACTCGGTAGGAATGATTTCTTCTGTCTGTTATTGGTAACCCTGTAGCTAGAGCAGTTCTAAAAACAGTGGTACCAATTTGGCAAAGTCCTCCCCCATATTCAGCAATAGTCTCATTACCTTTTATAACCAACTCTGGCAGGTAACCAGCTTGGGCATCTATATCGCCAAGAGACTCAACTAAAGAGAATTCTTGTCCAGGCTTTATAAGCATTCCGTTTAGAGTTTCCGCCCCAACTTCAATATTCGTTCTTCTACTAGCTGAAGAACCGGAAAAATTAGAATGCCCTGTTCCAATTACTTCTTTTATACCTAAGTCTAAATTATTTGATGTTTGATAAGCTATTTCAGAGACTATTAAAGGAATATTTTTTTCATTAGTTTGTAAAAGTTCTTCTATAATTTTTTCTATATTACTATCTATTATTAATTTCATACCCTTTTCAGCAATTTGGAAAGAGGTTACTTTGTCATCTTCAATAGTAAATTCAGCTTTTACAGGTTTTCTATCTATGTTGGGAGCAATCTCATCTTGTAAATAGTCGGAGATTTTTTCTTCATTTAAATCAATTTTAATATTATTATTTATTTTTTTTAAAGTTAACCAAGTGGCTAAAAGATATTCATTTATCTGCCACTGTTTATTAGCTGAAGATAAATTAAGAGGTGTTTTATTTAATATTTCTGCAATTTTAGTATCCAGGTTAACAGTTTCTTCTTTATATATACTTGGATAATTAGTTTTATCTTTTAAAGTAATATGTTCATCTCTTAGATTATCTAAATTAAATTTTAGCTGATCTAAAGCATTTTCATATTTTATTACTTTTCCTAATTTTTCAGGTTTTATATTTATTTGTCTTTTTGTATCGTTTATTATAATTTCAAGTTCAGCGTTTTGAGCTGGAAATTCTAAATTATTATAGTTCTCTCGAAGCAATTTTATTATCTCCTCTTCTTTTAAATTATAACTTAAAATGATTGTTTTGCCTTGAAATAAGGCTATAAGCCTTTGGCTAATTTTATCTTTTAAATTACCTTCTCGCCCCCAATTTATTGCTTTTAAACTAGTTTTTTTAAAATTAAAATCAATTAGCGAGTGAGATAAATCTGGATCAAAAGATAGGGTTTTAGGCTGTATGATTGTTTTATTTCCTTGATAATAGAAAGTAAGGCCATTTTTTTCAAAATTTGAAATTTTATTATTTAAAATAATATCCAGTTCGGCTTTATTTAGACCGCTGACTTTAATATTTCCTAGTTTTACTCCAGGATAAACTCTGTTATGGTAGATTATCTCTAAACTAAAATAAGCGACTATCATTGTCGCTATAATTAAAAGACCTATCCATTGTTTTTGACTCAATTGCTTCATTATAGCTAATTGTCAGCTTTTAAAGCCGAATTTAATATTTTTTTTGCTAAACTTTCGTTATTTGAATTAGATACAGGTTCCAAGTGTAATAAAAGTTTGTCCTCAATTTTTAAATTTTCTGGTAAATTTTTTGTATTTATTTTTAAACTTTCGTTATCGTGGTTAGATAGAAAAGCTTGATCTTTTTCTATTTTATCTAGGGTAAAAATTAAATTCATAAAATTATTTTACTTTAACTTCTATTCTTTCAGGTTTTTTTAGTTTATGTAAGATTATTGTTAAAACACCATCTTCTAAAGTGGCGTCAATAGTGCTTTCATTTATTTCGGTTGGTAAAATTATTGATCTGGAAAATCGTCCCCAATAGCATTCTTGGTAGAGGCAATTATCATCATTTAATTCCTCGGGTAAATTTAAATCCCGTTTACCTTTAATTGTTAGCATATCATTACTGAGTGATATGTTTAAATCTTCAGGATTTACTCCAGCGATAGTAGATTTTATAATAATAATTAGATCAGTTTCATAAACATCAATAGCTAACTGTCCTTCTTTGTTATAATTTTGTTCCAACCATTTATCTTCTTTTATATGGCTAGTATCTATAATTTTATTTTGCATAGATAAATTAAGTTTTTAAAAGTGGGTTTACCCTGACTCGAACAGGGGACCTCTACGATGTCAACGTAGCACTCTAACCAACTGAGCTATAAACCCCTAATTTAAAATTAGCACTTTTAGATAAAAAAGTAAATAAATAATAATAGGTTTAGGGTAATAAAAAACTCTTTATGATCAAGAGTTTTTTTGGCAGTGCGCCTAGATGGAATTGAACCATCGACCCCTGCTTTATAAGAGCAGTGCTCTAACCCCTGAGCTATAGGCGCTAAATTTACAAATATAATTTATCATTATATAGGTATTTGCGCAAGTTTATTTTTTATTGTATTTAGAATTTCTTTTTGAGCTTCTTCTAGATTTTTATTAATTTTTCCTTGTATAATTTTTTGTGTTCCCTGAGGTTCGTATTCTTTGGCAATTTCTAAAGAATTTATATTTTTTACTGAGTAAAGAAAGAAATTAGTTCGTTCCTTATGCTTAGGGTGAGGGTAAAAAATAGCTATAATTTTAGCACTTGGTATATTAGCTATTAATTCGTCAACTACTGAAAGAAGATGGTTTGACTCAGTGTTAGTTTGGCTAAAATCTTCTTGAGATAAGTGGGAGTAAATAATATGATTGTTATCTAAAGAAATTAAATTACTAAGAACTTTCCCCCATAATTTGAGAGACTCAAGGCTTCGTGATCTATATAATTCGTTAATAATTTCTTCTCGTCTAGCCCCAAGGTTTATAAGTTGAGAAGTTGATAACAGAGTTTTTGGTGTTAAGTTTGGTGTTTTAAAACTCTTACTGTTATAAATAATTCCAGCTAGCAGACAAGTAGCAATGTCTTCATTAATATTATCAGTAGACCTTTCTTTTAAAAGAGAAAATATTATTTCTGCTGTAGCTACTGAGTTTAAATCAATTAAATTAATTTGTCCAAATTCCTCATTACTAGCTTGGTGATCAATGTTTATTATAGATGTTTTATAGAAAAATTCTATATTATTATCATAAATTTTTCCTAAGGATTCTAAATCTGTTGCATTTATGGTTATAATTAAGTCATAGCGAAAACCACTACTTTGTGAACTAATATCTTTAGAAGAAAAAAAACCTTCTTTGGGTGAAATTATAAAATTTAGCTTATCCTTCTCTAAAGTGTATTTTATTTTATCCACTTTAGCGTTCTTAATATCTAAACTGACAATAAATTTTCTAACACTATCTAAATCATTTTTTATCTTAGATATTTCAGGTAGAAAAGAAAAAATTTTAGCTGATGATATTTCTTCAGATTGATCCGATAAAGATTTGTCGGCAGCTAAAACAACTTTTTTGTTTAATTTTTTTAAATATAAAAATAAAGCCAGAGAGCTAGCAATAGCATCTCCATTCCAATCTACCGGAAAAGTAATCAATATGTTTTCTGATTTTTCAATTTGTCGCAAAATCTGTTCTTCTATTTCAAGCATTAAAATTATAGATTATGTTTAAGTTAATTAATATAATATATATTATATATAGAGCAGTGTCAAGCAACTATATTTATTATAATAGCTTGCCAGAGAAACTATTTTTTGTTAGGCTAAGTAGTATGGAAAAAGCCTATCAACCAAATAAATACGAGAAAAATATTTATGACAAATGGATTAAGTCGGGATATTTTAATCCTGACAATTTAGACTTACCCGAGACAGCTTTAAGCTACACAATTGTTTTGCCACCACCTAATGTTACTGATAAGCTTCACATGGGTCATGCCTCAACTATAGCTATTGAGGATCTTCTTATTAGATACCATCGCTTAAAAGGATATAGAGCCCTATGGATACCAGGAACTGATCACGCCGCTATTGCTACTCAAAATGTAGTAGAAAAGAGATTGTTTAAGGAAACTGGAAAAAATAGACATGATTTAGGTAGAGATAAATTTTTAAAGGAGGTGAATGATTTTGCCATAAAAACTCAAAATACAATTTTAAGTCAAATTAAAAGGTTGGGAGCTTCTTTAGATTGGAGTCGTTTAGCTTTTACCTTAGATGAGCCAAGGCAAAAAGCGGTTCGGAAAATGTTTGTGGACATGTACAAACAAGGAATAATCTATAAGGGAGAGAGGGTGGTAAATTGGTGCCCGCGTTGTCACTCCACTCTATCAGACGATGAGGTTGAATATAAAGAACAGAGAGCCAAACTATACACTTTTAAATATAGCGATGATTTTCCTTTTTCTATTTCTACTACTAGGCCAGAAACTAAATTAGGGGATACGGCTGTAGCAGTTAACCCTCAAGACAAAAGATATCAAAAATATATTGGACAGACTTTTTCTGTTAATTTTGTTGGTATAAATTTAAAAATAAAAATTATTGCCGATAGACACGTGGACTCTAAATTTGGCACTGGAGCCTTGGGAGTAACTCCAGCACATTCTTTAGTTGACTGGCAAATGGCTCAAAAACATAAACTAGAGACGATAAAAATTATTAACGAAGAGGCTAAAATTAGAGAAGGTCTGAATGAATATTCTGGTAAAACAGTTAAAAAAGCCAGAGAAATGATTGTTTCTAAATTAATGAAACTGAATTTAATTGAGAAAGAAGAAGAGATAGATAATAATTTATCAGTTTGTTATCGATGCGATAGTCCAATTGAGCCACTTCCTTCAAAACAATGGTTTATCTCAGTTAACAAAAAATTGCCTAGTCTGAGTAATAAGTCTTTAAAAGAGAAAGCTTTAGAGGTGGTAGAGAAAAAAACAATAAAAATAGTGCCAAATAGATTTGAAAAGAGATATAAGGATTGGATGGAGAACTTACATGACTGGTGTATTTCTCGTCAAATTTGGTTTGGCCATAGAATACCTGTTTGGTATAGAGGAAAAGATATATATGTAGGTGAGAAAGCGCCTGAGGGAGAGGGCTGGAAGCAGGATGAGGATACGCTAGATACTTGGTTTTCTTCAGGTATGTGGACATTCTCTACTTTAGGTTGGCCAGATAATTTAAAGCAAGATGAACTTAGAAAATATCACCCTACTCAGGTTTTAGAGACAGGTTATGAGATTATAACTCTATGGGTTTCTCGTATGGTTATGATGTCACTGTTTGCTTTATCTGAGGTGCCCTTTGAAACAGTTTATCTACACGGTATGGTTTTGGATAAATTCGGCAAAAAAATGAGTAAATCTAAAGGCAATGGCATTGATCCAATTGAAATTATTGACAAGTTTGGCACAGATTCAGCCAGATTAGCTCTTTTAATTGGTACTACTTCGGGAAACGATTTTCGTTTAGATGAAGAAAAAATAGCTAGTTACAAAAATTTTGTAAATAAATTATGGAATGTATCTAGATACGTTATCGATGTAGTGGGTAGAGACAAGTTGGAAAGTATAGATTTTAAAAAATTTACTAATTCTGACAAATGGATATTTTTGACTTTTGACAAGCTTATTCTACAAGTTTCTGAAGATTTAGATAATTACCGTTTTTCAATGGCAGGGGAGAAATTAAGAAATTTTACTTGGAATGATTTAGCTGACTGGTATATCGAAATTAGTAAATTTGAAAAAACTGGACAAAAAAGAGAAATTTTAAATTATATTTTAGAAAATTTATTAAAACTTTGGCATCCTTTCATGCCTTTTGTTTCCGAAGCAATTTGGCAAGAAATGAAACAAAGAAAACTGCTTATGATAGCAGCTTGGCCTGCCTCTAAGCTTATAAGTTCAAAGAATATTGATGATTTCACACAAGCTAGTTTAGTTATAGAGAAGGTAAGAAATATTATTATTAAAATAAGAGAAGCAAGAAGTGAAAATAAAGTTGATCCAGCTAAAAAAATTAAAACTCTGATTTACGCTCACAAAAGCATGAACCAAATAAAAGAAGAGGTTGTTATTATAAAAAATTTACGTACCGGCATTTCTTCTCTAAATTTAGAATTATCAGGAAAACCTATAAAAGGTGAGATTAAGACAGTTTTTGAAGACATGGAGATATATTTAATTGGGGCTATAGACAAAGAAAAAGAAGCTGAAAGGAGACTCAAAGCAATTAATAATTTAGAGAATTTAATTTGTAATATACAACTAAGACTAAAGAATAAAAATTTTGTAAATAAAGCGCCTGTTGCCGTTGTTGATGCAGAGAGGGAAAAATTAAAAAAATTAGAAATAGAAGTAAATAAATTAAAAGATTATAAATAGTTGTTTTTGTGTTATAATTGATATATATGACTTTAAAAAAATATTTAAGTTTAATGATTTTAACTACGCTTATTTGTTGGGCTTCTTTTGTTTACGTTTTAAATACCATAAACCCCGAGATTACTAATTTTCTAGGTTTTTTATTTTTTTATGCTTCACTTTTCTTAGCAGTCTCTGGTACCGCCTCTGTTTTAGGTTTTGTAATTAGATTTTGGTTTTTAAAGCAAAAATTAGCATTTTATTCAGTTAAAACAGCCTTCAGACAATCGTTTATTTTTGGATTATTAATTGTTTTGTCTTTAATTTTTTTAGCTAATAATTTATTTACTTGGATAAATATTATTTTTTTGATTATCATTTTATTTTTTATTGAATTTTTCTTTATTAGCTATAAAAAAAATAATGTATGAAAAATAAGCTAGAACAAATAAAAAAAGAGGCTTTAAGTCGCTTAGAAAATTTGCGACTGGATGATAAATCTTTAAATAACCAAAAAGAAATTTGGCGTACTTTAGAAATTAAATATTTAGGAAGAAAAGGTAAATTAAGCCAAATTTTACGACAAATTAAAGATTTTTCAGTAGAAGAAAAAAAAGAAATTGGCTCTTTGGCTAATGCGATAAAATTAGATTTAAAACAAGCTTTTTCAGAATTTGAAACAAAGTTTTTATTAAAAAATAATAGTCAAAAAAAACTAGACATGAGCTTGCCTGGTAAATATTTTTCTTTAGGTCACCTGCACCCTATAACCTTAATGCAACGCGAACTGGAGGATTTATTTAAAAGCTTGGGTTTTTCTGTTATAGAAGGGCCTGAACTAGAAAGTGATTACTATAATTTTCAAGCTTTAAATATCGCCGAAGATCATCCAGCTAGAGACATGCAAGATAGCTTCTATATTAATTGGGATAATCAAGAAAGTGATAAGGATTTGGTTTTGCGAACTCATACTTCTCCGATGCAAATTAGGGCTATGCAAGAAATGGGAGCACCGCTTAAAGCTGTTGTTCCAGGAAAAGTATTTAGAAATGAAGCCCTAGACGCTTCTCACGAACACAGTTTTTACCAACTAGAAGGTATTATGATTGATGAAAACATCTCTGTAGTCAACATGCTAGCCGTTATGAAAGAACTTTTGAAGGGAATATTTAAAGAAGAAGTTGAAATAAGAATTAGACCTGGATATTTTCCTTTTGTTGAACCAGGCATTGAAATTGACATGCGATGTCGACTTTGCCAGGGGAAGGGTTGTCCAGTTTGTAAACAGAGCGGCTGGTTAGAGGTTTTTCCAGGAGGTATGATACACCCAGAGGTTTTAGAGGCTGGCGGGATTGATAGCAAAAAATATTCTGGCTTTGCTTTTGGTTTAGGTTTAACGCGTTTAGTTATGATGAAGCATGGCATTTCAGATATTAGATTACTTAATAGCGGAGACTTAAGATTTTTAGAACAATTTTAAATATATGTATATTTCTTACAAATGGTTACAAGATTTTATTAAATTACCCAAGTCGTATAGTCCTGGTAAATTGGCAGATGATCTAACTCTACATACAGTTGAGGTAGAAGGTATTTATGATTTATCAGAAAAATATAATTTAGTAGTAGTGGGTGAGGTTTTAGAGATTAAAAAACATCCCCAAGCTGATAAATTAAATTTGGCTTTAGTTAATGTGGGAGAAAAAGAGCCCTTAAAGATAGTTTGCGGAGCTGATAATTTAGAGTCGGGGCAAAGAGTGGTAGTGGCTAAAATAGGATCTAAATTACCTAATGGTTTGGAAATTTTAGAGGCTAAAATTAGAGGCGAAATTTCACAAGGCATGATTTGTGCTGAAGATGAATTAGGTTTAGGTTTAAATCATGATGGTATTATGGTTTTAAGTTCTAAAGCTAAAATTGGTCTGAATTTAGCTAAGTATTTAAACTTAGATGATACAATTATTGAAATAGATAATAAATCATTATCTAATCGTCCCGATCTCTGGGGGCACTATGGTATAGCTAGAGAGTTAAGCGTAATTTTAAATACCAAGTTATTTCCTTATGAAAAAAATTTATCTTCCATAAATAAAATTAGTGAACTAGAAAAAAATAATGTTTTGTCCGTAAAGATTGAAAATTCTGAGCTTTGCCCTTACTACAGTGTTGTAAAAATTAAGAAAATAAAAATTAAAGAATCTTCACCCTCAATTAAACAAAGGCTTTTAGCGGCTGGTATAAATCCAATTAACAATATTGTAGATATAACTAATTATGTTATGTTAGATTTAGGGCAACCTTTGCATGCTTTTAATGCTAGCTTAGCAGAAAAAATTATAGTTAAAACCTTAAAACAAAATGAATTTTTTTTAGCTTTAGATGGTAAAGAGTATGAATTATCTAAGGGAAGTTTGGTTATAGCTAACGATAAAAATATTTTGTCTATAGCTGGTATTATGGGTGGACAAGAAAGTGGAATAAATGAGCAGTGTTCAGAAATTATTATAGAATCGGCTAATTTTAATCCCATATCAGTCAGAAAAACTTCACAAAGCTTAGGTCTTCGTACGGAAGCTTCTAGTCGTTTTGAAAAATCTTTAGATCCTGCATTATGTCAATTGGCTCTAAGACGAGCTTTAGATTTAATAAAACAAGAAAGTCCAGAAATGATAGTGGAAACAAATGTTTCTGAGGTGGGTAGTGATAAGTTGAGTGATGTGTATGTTGATTTAAATTTAGATTGGCTAGAGAAAAGAATTGGCCAAAGAATTGAAAAGGAAGAGGTTGTTAAAACATTAAAGGGCCTGGGTTTTGAAAGTGAAGAAAATGAGAATAATATTTTAAATTTAAAAGTTCCTAGTTGGCGAGCCACGAAAGACATATCTTTAGCCGAAGATATATTAGAAGAAGTTGTTCGCTTATATGGTTTTGATAAAATTGAATTAACTCTTCCATATAGTAAAATATCAGCTCCCATACTTTCTGCTTCTCATATAATTGAGCGAGAACTGAAAGACTCTTTAGCTAAAGATATTGCTTTTACTGAGGTTCATACGCATGTTTTTGTAAATTCTAAACAATTAAATAATTTAGGTATAAATCATAGTCATTATTTATCAGTAAAAAATCCACTTAGTGAAAATTTAAGTTTGCTTAGACAGTCTCTAGCACCTAATATTTTAGAGGCGATAAAGTTTAATCAAGCTCGCTATCAAAAAATCGAATTATTTGAGTTGGGTTCAGTTTATTTAAGTTTTGCTGGAAAATTTTATACTGACAATAAACAGCAAAAATATTTACCTCATCAAGAAAAAAGATTAATTTTAGCTATAGCATCTTTAGAAAGTGATTTTGAAATTTTGAATCAACTTAAGGGTCACCTAGAAAGTTTATTTTCTAGATTATACCGTTTTAGACCAGAAATAAATTATGAAGCAGTCGAAACTTCTTTTTCCTGGGCTAATACTTCTTTAAGCGCTAACTTTATTGTTGAAGGAAAAATATTAGGTACGATTAATAAGTTAAAAGAAGAAAGTGCTAAGAAATTAGGTATTAAAAAATCAGTTATTTTAGCTGAAATTAATTATAGTTCCTTAGCCGATATTTTAAGTAGTTTAAAAACTAAGAATTATACTCCTTCAGCTAAATTTCCTAGCCTGATAAGGGATTTAGCTTTTATTGTAGATAATAATATCAGTTATAAGGATATTAAGATGGAGTTAGAAAATTTTCATCAGTTTGTAAAAAGTGTTGAACTTTTTGACGTTTATCAAGGAGAAAAATTAGGTAATGATAAAAAAAGTTTAGCTTTCCACGTTGTATATAAAAGCCTGGAAAGAACTTTAACTACAAAAGAAGTGGATGAAATTCAGACACAACTTATTTCCTATTTAGAAAATAAATATCAAGCACAAATTAGAAATTTTTAATAATTAATTTAGCAATTGTTTAACTCATAGAGTTAAGTAATTCATAAAGAATATGTTTGAAACCAGCGGAGATATATTAAATTTAGTCATTGCAATTTGCATTTTAGCTTTTACTTTCTTTTTAGTTTGGACTATTTATTATTTTCTTTCTAGTCTAAAAAAAATTCATAAGATCGTTGATGAAATTGAAAAAGGAGTAAAAAGTGTTATAGAAGGTGTTGAGAGTATAAAAGATAAGGTTAAAAAAAGTAGCTCCTACATGTATTTAGCCGGAGAAGCTGCTAAGAGTATTATTGATCTAATAAAGAAAGATAAAAAAGAAAATATTTCTGAAGAAGATGATTTAGGCAAACAAAAAACAAAAAACAAAAAATAAATTTATTAGAGTTTTTATTTTTTTGTTAAATTAATATTTTTGAGTTGTTTCTATAGTATTATTCACTATAATTACAATCTTTATTAGAACAAGTAATTCCTTTTTTAGATTCTATTAAAAGATTTTTACATTCAGGGCATTTTTTTTCTAGAGGTTTTCCCCAATAAGTGTTCTTACATTCAGGATAGTTATTACAAGCATAAAAAGTTCCACGACGACTAAATTTTTTAACAATTTTACCAGTTTTACAAGCAGGACAATCAATTTCTTTTTGATTGTCATCTTCAGTTTTCAGATTCTTATTATTTTTACATTTAGGATAATTACTGCAAGCTAAAAATTTTCCATATCTTCCAGCTTTTATTTTCATGTCTGCGCCACATTTTTCACAAGTTTCTCCCTCATATTCTTTTTGTAGTTTTTCTATTTCCAGCTGCTCTTCTTCACTTATTTTTTCCAGAGGTTTAGCGTTTTTACAATCAGGATAGTTACTACAAGATAAGAATTTTCCATAGCGCCCAATCTTTATTAGCATTTTAGCTCCACATTTATCACAAATTTCTTTTGTTTCTTCTTGTGGCATAATATCTTTTTTCTCTATCTCTTTATATTTATTTTCTAAATTAGAGATAAATTTTTGGTAAAATTTATCAATTACATCTGGCCATTGTTTTTTTCCTTCGGAGATTTGATCTAAATTATTTTCCATGTCGGCTGTAAATTTATAATCTACAATTTCTGGGAAATGTTTAACTAATAAATCAGTAACTACTAGGGCTATATCCGTAGGAAAAAGTCTTTTACTATCATCTCTATTTACATAATTTCTGGTAATGATTGTCGAAATAGTTGGTGAATAAGTAGAAGGTCTACCAATACCGTGTTTTTCCATTTCTTTTACGAGTCCGGCATCAGAATATCTGGCTGGCGCTTGGGTAAAATGTTGTTTATTCTCAAGTGATTTTAATTTTAATTTTTCACCTACTTCAACTTGTGGCATTTCAGTTTCCTGACTTTTTTCTGGATATATTTCCAAGTAGCCTTTAAAAGTTAAAATTTGCCCACTACTTCTTAGCTCATAGAGCGTGTCTTCAACGTTTATATCAATTGAAGTTGATAGAGCTTCGGCGTTTTTCATTTGACTAGCTAAGCTTCTTTGCCAAATAAGTTTATATAGCCTATATTGTTGAGGACTTAAAGAGTCTTTAATTTCTTCAGGGTTAAGATCGGCAGAAGTTGGCCTAACCGCTTCATGAGCTTCTTGAGCTCCTTTAGACTTTGTTTTAAAATAATTAGGTTTTTCTGGTAAAAAATCTTTACCAACTTTATTTTTTATATAATCTCTAGCACCAGTTAAAAAAGACTGAGACAAATTTAAAGAGTCTGTTCTCATGTAGGTGATAAGACCGGCTTGATTTTTTCCATTTACACTAACACCCTCGTATAATTGTTGGGCTACCGCCATAGTTTGTTTAGCACTAAAGCCTAGCCATCTATTAGCTGTTTGTTGCAGAGTTGAGGTGGTAAACGGTTTAGGAGCATTTTTAGATATTTTTTTAGTATCGATATTTTTAATTACGTAAACTCCTTTTTCTAACTGTTTTTTTATAAGACTAGCTTCCTTTTCAGATTTAATCTCTAGTTTAGTTAATTGCTTACCACTGACCTTATTTAGTTTAGCTATAATAGGTAGTTGTGAATTTTTTTTGCTTTCTAAATTAGCCTCAATGCTCCAATACTCCTCAACTTTAAAAGCTTGTCTTTCTCGCTCTCTTTCTACAATAAGTCTAACTGCGACACTCTGAACTCTACCGGCAGATAGACCTTTAACCACTTTTTTCCATAGAAATGGAGAAAGTTTGTAGCCAACTAATCTATCTAAAATACGTCTAGCTTGCTGGGCATCCACCATTTTGTAGTCAATTTTTCGAGGATTTTTTAAAGCCTCTAATATAGCGTTTTTGGTAATTTCGTGAAATACTATTCTTTGACTTTTTTCTTCTTCTATTTTTAAAGCTTTATTTAAATGCCAAGCAATTGCCTCTCCTTCACGATCTTCATCAGAAGCTAAAATTACTAATTCTGCTTCTTTACTTAATTTTTTCAGTTGATTTACAGTTTTCTTTGCTTTATCAGGGATAACATATTTAGGATTAAATTTTTTCTCTACATCTACGCCTAATTCGCTTTTTGGTAAATCTCTAATATGACCAAAAGAGGAATATAGTTTATATTCACTTGGTAAAAATTTCTGTATAGTCTTGGCTTTAGTGGGACTTTCTACGATAATTAACTTCATATATAGTTAGTTTATTTTTTTATATTTGTTACGTGTTTTGTTCTTGACTTTTATTTTTTAGTGTGATTTAATAATACATTAACTTAAATAGCTTACAGGTTCCTGTCTGAGAGAAAATTAAACTTCTCCTCCTCCTTGAAGTTTAATTATATAGAGATAGACTCTACTTTCAGGCAGGAATGTGTAAGTTATTTTTTTATATTAATATATATTTTTAAATTATTTTCCAATTATTTAAAAAACTTTCTTTGGCATGTTTCAATTCTTTATCATCTAGGGATTGTAAGACATAATTGGCTATTGGCATTTTTTCCGGTTTGTTATTGCTTTTTATGCCAACTCTAAAACGAGTAAAATTTTGTGTTTTAATTTCTTTTATAATTGACTCTACCCCTCTGTGACCAGCACTAGAAGAATTAACTGAAATTTTTGTCTCTCCTATATTTATATCCAAATCATCATGAATAACATATAAAATATCGCTTAGATCGCTATTTTTTTTTGTAAATAAGGTTAGATTTTTTGCTAAGAGATGATAGTAATGCAGTATCTTTGCTGTAGCCAAGCCTGAATTATTCATATAGGTTTGAGGTTTGACAAATAACTTATCTTCGTGAGCTAGAAGCAGAGAGTCAAACTTCTTATTATATTTCCATAAAGCATCCTTATTTAACCAGTCTAAGGCTAAAAAACCAAGATTGTGACGACTGTATTTATATTTATCACCAGGGTTGCCTAGGCCGATTATTATTTTCATATTGCTAAAAATTATTTTTCAAGCCCCTTCTTTTTTACTAAATTTATTTCAATAGGGGTGCCAATAAATCCATAAAAATCCCTTAATTTATTTTTTATAAAACGAAGATAGCTTTCACTTAGAGTGTCGTTTGGTCCTATAGTAACTTGAAATTTAGGGGGAGAAAATTTAATTTGTTCAATCTTTTTTATATGAGGTCTTTTGTAGCCTTTAGCTTTAGATGGTGGATGAATTCTGACAATTTTTAAGAGTAAATTATAGAGATCTGCAGTCTTTATAGTTTTTTCTCTGCCTAATTGGACTTCCATAATTAAATCTAAAAGATTTTTTATTCTTTTGGAGATAAATTTTTCATTAACTGTATCTTCTTCTGATTTTTTACTTTTTAAAACTGTATTTTTAGCAGGAAGACAACTAATGAAATGAATTGGAGCCCAAGTAACAAAGGGAAGGTGATAGTATATATTTTCTGTTTCTAATTTAGTGTCTTTTTCTAACAAAAGATCCCACTTATTTGCTACTATAATTAGACTTTTTTGATGATTAATTATTTCTTCTATTAGTTTAGATTCTTGTTGGGTTAAGCTTTCTGATCCCTCGGTTACCAAGAGCACTATATCAGCTCTACGCATTACAGATAGAGATTTTTTGATGCCACTTTTTTCTAGAGTATTTAAGTTTTTAATTTTTTTAGTTATTCCCGCTGTATCTACTAAATTTATATAGTTATTCTTATACTCTATAGTGGTATCCTGGGGTTCTCTGGTGGTGTGAGCTATTTCACTAACTACAACTCTTTCATAGCCTAATATTTTATTGAGTAGGGAAGATTTACCAACATTAGGTTTTCCTAAAATGCAAACTTTAATGATTTTTTTATCATCATCTAAAGTTTCTTTTTCAGGTGCCTCTATCTCAGTAACTACAAAGTCTAATAGATCCCCTGAACCTGCCCCTGTTGCCGCTGACATTAATATTGGTTCACCTAAGTTTAACTTATAGAAAGGAGCTGCCTCTGAAGCATACTTAAAATTGTCTACTTTATTTATTACTAATTTAGTTTTATTTTTAAGTTTATTATCCTTTAAAATATTTTTAGCTAAATCACTGTCTTGTGGTAATAGTCCTGAGCGATTATCTACTACAAAAAGAATTAAGTCAGCCTTTTGTAGATATAGTTTTATTTGTTGACTAATTTTTTTATTTATCTCTTCAATTTTTTTATTTTTCTCAGAATAAAAATCGGGACCAGCTAAGTCAATTAATTCAAAATTTTTACCTTGCCATGAAATGAGGGCAAAATTACTATCTCTTGTTGTTCCTGATATAGGTGACACAATTGCTTTATGTTTTTCTGCTAAGCGGTTTAATATGGTGGATTTGCCTACATTAGTTCTACCAAATAAAACCACTAGAGGAATTTTTTTATTTTTATCTTTTTTCATAATTTATTTTAAACCAAGAACAATAATAAAGTCAGGTTTTTTTATGTCAGTATTAGTTTCTACTGAGTTTTTTATATAATCTGTCAGCCAATCAGGTAAGCTAATTGAGCTTGAAGCTTGGAGTTCAGTTTCTAGTAGGTTTAAAGCCTCCTTTTTTTCTCCAAAACTCAAATCATAAATTTTAGTCTGTTCATTATTTACTTGAGGTGAATTAGATATTCTATTAATATTAAAGCCATATTGTTTTAAGTTTTGAGAGGTCTCGGCGGCCAGACCTGATATTCTTGTACCGTTTAAAATTTCTAAACTGCTTTCAGAAAAATCTCTCTCAACTTGACTATTTTTAGGTGCCATTAAAGTACTATTATCTGTGCTATCTTCTTTTTGGCTATCTGTTTGAATAGTTTCTGTTTTAGGGTTTTTATCAAAGGGATTAGAAATTAATTGTTTAATTTCATTATAATTACCTTTCTTAGGTAAAAGAATGTAGGCCCCTTGGTCGCTTCTACTAGCTACTAAATAGCCATTGGGACCATCGTCTAAAACAACGTTCTCTATATTATTTCTATCTATATCTTTAAATTTATTCCAAAGCTGTATCATTTCAGCAATATTTAAGTTAGTATCTAAATTATTGTTTAC
>CAYMGT010000001.1:0-5325 GCA_964390115.1 uncultured Gammaproteobacteria bacterium | reverse complement strand
GATATCATAAAAACCTCTTTAGTGGAGGGTTTTATGCTAGCTAACATAATTGTGTCAGTTAAGTAACCTCCGTCATGATTTTTTCCACCCATGCCTAAAAGTAGAATATTAATTCTATCTTCTTTATCTCCTTCTAGCCCTCTATCCGAGGCGGTAGTTAGGTGTTTTATAGTCCCCCAAAAAGACATACCAGATAACCAATTTTCTGAGCTTTGACTGCTCATAAGAACGGTGCTGGAGAATATAAAGAAACCAATTATAACAAAAATAATTAAGTATGATGTTAGTTTAAAAACTTTTCTGACTTTATTAGGTTTTTCAGGGTTATTATTTTCCCACAAAGCATCTTGGGCTTCCATTTTTTCTTGAAAGTCTATCATAAATTTACTAATATTTGTTAGCTTTATATTTTTTTATTATATCTTTATTATTACTTTTTTACAAATTTATGTTATAATAAAAATAACTCCATTAATCATTTAAGTTTTGGACAAAATATTTTTTATTTATTATCTAATACTTTGAACCGTGGTTTAAAGTCAAGATAGTAAGGGGCTAATATTGAAAGATTAAAGGACAATTAGCTTTTTTAGTTAATTTATCCTAAAACTCTCAAACTTGTATAAAGTTTCCTTTATAAATTAGCCGAAATCTTAAATGGTTTACGATGGAGTTTTTTGTTGGTCGGGATGCTAGGAATTGAACCTAAGCTACAGATACCCCATACTTGCATGCTACCATTATATTACACCCCGATAAATTTTAGATTAGCAAGAGAATGTTTTCTTGGCAATATTAATTAGTTTTTAAAAAACAAATTTGTTATAATAAATAATATTAATATATATAATAAAAATTATGTTTAAAAAAATTATAGTTTTTTGTTTTTTATTAATTACTTTTTTCGTTTTAAGTTCAGAAGTTAAAGCAGAAAATAAGGAAAATGCTTACAAAGCAATTGTTAAAATAAAAACATTTGGTTTAGATGAAAAATATAAGTTAAACAATATTTCTTCTGGTTCTGGGGTTATAATAGATAAATCAGGGATTGTTTTAACTAATTATCATGTAATTAGCCAAAAGGATAATTTAACAAATAAGGAACTAGAAACAGTTTACTCAATTTGTTTAACTGAAGATGTATCATTAGAGCCTAATTGTAGTTTCACGGCTCAAGTTATTGCTAAAGATGAGGATTTAGATTTAGCACTTTTAAAGATTAATAGTATTTCTGGCTATAGCAATGTTAGCGTTTTTCCTTATTTATCTTTAGGTATAGAAGAAGTTGAAGTAAGTTCTCAAGTCACAGCTTTGGGTTATCCCGAAATAGGTGGAAACACTTTAACTACTACGCAAGGAATAATTAGCGGTAAAGAGAATAAATATAATAAAGAATGGTTAAAAATTGATGCCATTACTTCTTTTGGTAATTCTGGTGGGGCCGCCATAGACGATCAAGGTAATTTATTAGGTATTACCAGTGCAGCTCATTCAGATTTTTTAGCAAGTTTAGGTTATGTTATAAAAATTAGTTCGGTAGAAAATTGGATTAATAATCATAAACAAGATGTCCCGCAAACTAATTCTTTATATTCCAGAGCCATAGAAATGATAAAGAAATCTTTAGATGCGAACAATAGCAATATATTTAATTATGAAAATCCAGATTTTTCTGTAACCAGGCCTACTGATTGGGAGTTTAATTGTGAGGATGAAAATGATTTAATAATAACTGATAATGATGAAGAAAATAGCGGAATAATTGAGGTGAAAGCTCATGCTATGCCTTATATTACCACTGCGTCAGATGTTAGTTTATTTCTTAAAGCTAGTTTTCAAAACACAGAATATTCTAATATGATAAGTATAAAAGACAGTGGCTCTTTTCAAGCAGGTGATAATTTATGGCAAAAAAAAGAGATTGAACTTATGGGAGAGAGTATGTTTAAAATTTATGCTTTGCCAGTTAATAATTATATTATAATTTTTTCTTATGATTATGGAGAAAATGATCAAGATAAAGTTTTAATTGAAGAAGTTTTAAGCTCTATTATAATTAGCGAAACCAATAACTATATTCCGGATAATAACTTTGTTAACTCCGAACCTGTTTTTAGCCTAAAGTCTGTTGATAATTGGAAAATTTTAGCTCAAAATTTATCTGAAGAGCCTGTGCTTCTTTTTAATCCTAATTTTAATAATACTTTTTTAACTATTTCTGTGCAAGAACTTGATGAAGATGAGAAAGGTTTTACTAATACTCAAACGTTAGAAGATTTTGTTGAGCAATTTGCACAAGTAAATAGCTTAGGCTTTCTTTTTAATTATTCTATAAAAATGACAGCTTCTCAGTCAGATTATTATTTAAATTCTCAATTTCCTAATATTATTGCTTTAGATTATGCGGAGAAATCTATGGCGGGTGATAAAACATTTTCTTTAAATAGGTCTTATACTATTAAATTAACGGATGTAGTCTTAGATTTAACTTTTTCATATATTGGTGATAATGAAGAAGAAAAAAATAAAATTTTGAGTAGTGCCTTGAGCGCTATTTCCACTTTAAGTTTAAGTAACTCACCTTTATCAGAATCTTTACCGACTTTAGCTTTAAGTAACGCAAATAATGATAAAGACAACAAGGAGGGTAACGAGGAAAATGAAAATAATAACCAAAAAGAAAACGAGAACGAAATAGAAATAAAAAATAAGAGCATGTATAATAATTTAAAAGGCAAAATTATTTTAACCGTAGAAGACAAGGGTCAAGCTTATTATATTAGTCCTAGTTTTGAAAAAATGTACTCCCTTGGTCGCCCTGAAGATGCTTTCTCTGTAATGAGAGAACAGGGGGTAGGTATTTCTAATGATAATTTAAATAAAATTGCTATTAGTTTAGATAATCTTAGTGGAGAAGATTCAGATGGAGACGGTTTGTCTGACATGCTAGAAGATTCTATTGGTACGGATAAAAATAAACAAGACACTGATGGAGATAGTTATAGTGATAGAGAAGAGCTACAAAACAATTATAATCCCTTAGGAGAAGGTAAGTTAAACTTAGATACAGACTTTAAAAATAAACAAAAAGGTAAAATATTTTTACAGGTGGAGAAAAACGGAGAGGCGTGGTATATTAGCCCTGAAGATGGTAAAAGACACTTTCTAGGTCGCCCTAACGACGCCTTTTCAGTTATGAGAAATCAAGGATTAGGAATTTCTAATGATAATTTTGATAGTTTAAAATAAGTATAGTACTAATTGTAATATAATGTTTAAATATAGTTTATGAATAATCAAGAAAAGTCAATAATATTTTCTGGAGTACAGCCCACGGGTAACCTGCATCTAGGCAATTACTTAGGAGCTATTTCTCGTTGGAGAGATTTACAAGATAAGTATAGGTGTATTTTTTGTGTAGTTGATTATCATGCTATTACAGTTAAACAAGATGCTCTCAAATTAAAAAAAAATATTATTGAAACTGCTAAAATATATTTAGCTAGTGGAATTGATCCGCAAAAAAGTATTATTTTTCAGCAATCTCAGTTAAGCGAACATACAGAGCTAGCTTGGGTTTTGAATTGCCTTAGTGCCAGAATGAGTGATTTAAATAAAATGACTCAGTATAAGGATAAATCTCAAGGTAATGAAAATGTTTCGGTTGGACTTTTTGACTATCCAGTTTTAATGGCTTCTGATATTTTGCTATATAACACTTCTTTAGTGCCAACCGGAGAAGATCAAAAACAACATGTTGAGCTAACAAGAGTTTTAGCTAAACGTTTTAATTCCCAAGTTGAAGGTATTTTTAAAGTACCAGAACCTTTAATTGATAAGTCAGGGGCTAGAATAATGGGTCTTGATGATGTTAGTAAAAAAATGAGCAAATCTGCTAAATCTGAACTTAACTACATTGCTCTTTTAGACTCTCCTGGTAAAGCAAGAAAAAAAATTATGAAAGCAGTTACTGACACTGGATCAGAAATTAAATACAATAAAGAAACAAAGCCAGCTATTTCTAATCTTTTAACTATTTATTCTCTTTTATCAAATTTAAGTATAAAAGAATTGGAGCTCAAATATCAAGCTAAGGGTTATGGAGAATTCAAAAAAGATTTGGCTGAGGTAGTGATAGGTTTTTTAAGTGATTTTCAAAAGAGATATAATAATATAAGCGATGAGAAAGTTTTAACTTACTTGTTACAAGGAAATAGGGAAGCTAAGAGTATAGCTAAAGATACTTTAAATAAAGTTAAAAAAGCTATAGGTATTTATAATTAACATATATATATATATATATATATATGTTTAAAGAAAAAAATTTTTTTAATTTTTTTAAAAAAAATGAAGAAATAATCAATAAAGAGAGTTTAAAGGAAAATTTTACAATAGATCAAGTAAGGGAAAAGGTTAAAATTGCAATTGAGGCGTTGCCCGAAGAAATTAAAGAAAAAATGGATAAAGGAGATTTGATAGGTATGTGCGGAACTATTACTACGAACATATTATGTAGATTAGACTCCAAAGTTCCAATAAAGGGAGCTATTTCAAGTGATAAAAATTCAAATGGACATACATACTTAGTTGCTAATTGTGAGGAAGAGAAAGACTGTGTTATAGATGCTACTATTGGGCAGTTTGTTGAGGGGTTTGAAGGTCCTTTTTTTGGAACGAGACAAGAATTAAAGGATTTAATTTTTTCTCCTAATACAGTGCTAATAAACACAAGGTCATCAAATAATCCCAGTGAAGCTTTTCAAAGAATTTGGGGAGATTCTTCAGCGGGAATGATATAATAAAATAGTTTTTATTTTTTTAAATAATTATTGTAGTTAGAGATATAAACAAAAAAAACCCTTTAATTAAGGGTTTTTTTTGTGTGTTTTAAATTTGGTATTGAAGATTTTTTGATCCAAGTAGGCATCAACGCCTACCTTCAAAGAAGGTAAGCCGACCTTCTGCGTCGCCGATTAAGGTTTGCAGAAACTCCCTAGAAAGGAGGTGATCCATCCACAGCTTCCGCTACAGATGCCTTGTTACGACTTCGTCCTTGTCACCAGCCTTACCTTCGACCCTCAAAGAGGGGCTTCGGGTACTGCCAGCTCCCTTGACGTGACGGGCGGTGAGTACAAGACCCGAGAACGTATTCACCGTGGTGTGGCTGACCCACGATTACTAGCGATTCCAACTTCATGAGGTCGAGTTGCAGACCTCAATCCGAACTGAGAAAAGGTTTTAGGGATTAGCTCCGCCTTACGGCTTGGCAACCCTTTGTCCTTCCCATTGTAGCACGTGTGTCGCCCAAGGTGTAAGAACCATGCT